>JAFWVJ010000009.1 GCA_017518295.1 Clostridia bacterium | reverse complement strand
GCAAAAGCACATTAAATATTTCTGGTGAATATGAATGCGAGGTTCCACCTGTTCCCATACCGAACACAGAAGTTAAGCTCGACATTGCCGACGATAGTTGGGGGTCGCCCCCTGTGAAAATAGGTTTTCGCCAGATTTTTTTATATCTAAAAAGCATCCTTAAAGGGTGCTTTTTTGTTTTGCAAATAATTTTTAAGATAAATAATTATTGGTTGACACATTATGTAAATGGTTATATAATTACTGTGCTTTAGAATATTGTTCGTATATTGAAGGCAATATGCCTTTAATAAATATTTTTTGGGGAGGAACATGAAAATGGGTCTTAATTTTTCAGCAAAAGTTGGTGATGTTATTCGGGTGTGGATTGATTCACCTCGAAAAGATGGTGACAATACACTTGTGGGAGTCCTTGAAAGTATTGATATTGACACAATAATTTTGAGACCTCAAGAACTAATTGAAGTGGAAGTTAAAGGTAAAAGCGCATATGTAATTGGTGTTACAGCTGATGATAGCAGTCATTTAGGTATTACTATAAAACAAGAAGCAATTTATGCTTATGAACTAGCAAGTTATACTTCTTTGGTTGAAAATCGCCTGTTTTCAAATTTTGTTGAATTTGATGAGTCACTCCTTAAAGATATCAAAGCTGAAATTAGTGAATCTAAGTATTTTCCGCGTAAACTTCATTTTTATGATAAAGATGATTTTTGTGTTATGTGTGAATAAGAACCTATGTATAGCTTGAAACGTAGTTTTTATTAATATGGTCATTTTTAAAAAAACATATGGAAAGCATCCTTAAAAGGATGCTTTTTTGTTTATTTTATATAAGTTCATTCGATTTTATATTATTTGATATAGGTTTTTAATAGTAAAAAAAGATATTTTATGGTAGATTATATGTATCAAAACAAATGGAGGCTCCTTATGGAAAAAGTTAAACTAATACTTGCATCTAATTCAAAATGGAGAAAAGAAATTATAAATATGGCGGGGCTTAAATGTGAGCAAATTCCTAGTAGTGGAGATCCTGATATAGAATTTATTGATCCTGATGAATATGTAATGGCTCTTTCTAAAGCAAAGGCCCAAGACGTTGCAAATAAAGTTGATAATGGAATAATAATTGGTGCAGATACAATAGGCTACCTAGACGGAAAAGCATTTGAAAAACCAAAAAATAGAGAGGAAGCTTTTAAGAATTTTAAAGAATTATCTGGTAAAGCAAATTATGCTGTCACTGGTTGTACTATCATAGATAAATATAAAAACAAAACTATTACTTTTTGTGAAAAAGTTAAGGTTTTCTTTAATGAATTAACAGATGAAGAAATAAATTGGTACATTGATCATGAAAAAAATATTTATGACTGTGCAGGTTATTCATTAGAAACTAGAGCATCGTTATTTGTATCTAAGACTGAAGGAGACTATAAATCTATTATTGGGCTACCAATTTGTAGAATTTATGAAGAACTAAAAAGATTAGGTTACAACATAAAGGATTTTGAAACTATTGAATAAATAATTATATAAATAATAGTATTAATTTAAAATAAGAAAAAGTCCTAGGTGAAATTATCACCTAGGACTTTTTTTTACTTTTCTTCCCACGGATAAACAATCCAGCGGTCAGTTTTAATGTATTTATAGAATTCAGGTTTTACAGCACTATCTTCTTTATAAAACATAGTAACAATGTGATAGCCTTTCTTTTTACCGCCCTCACAAGTATTGCGATCATAGTGCATAAGAGTTTCACCAGTATCAGAAATATCATCAATAATAATGCAATCTTTATGCGGCGCCAAAAGCATAGGTACATTCATCCGATAAGAAAGAATAGAGGCTAAAATAATTCCGCCCCGAGGAATTCCATAAACTCCAGTAATAGTAGAATCCTTATAATGATCAATAATTTCGTCGATAAATTCTTCAACATCATTCCAAGTAATAAACCACTTGTCAGCCATAAGGATCCTCCTTTCAAATATGATAGTGAAGTGATTATATATCAGGTTTTACATAATGTCAAAATGTTTAGTAATAATTAATTATTCTCAAAAATAAAAATAGCCCAAAATCCTTGAAAAAAGTGAATAATATTGAACTTTTTTATAAAAGGTGTTACAATGATAGGTTGACAGAATGTGTCAGCCTGATGCAAATTCTTTCAAGGAAGGAGATAATCTAAATGTTAGAAAGACTTTGTAATTTTATAGTTACGCATAGAAAGCAAATAGGTATTTTCTTTCTTTTTTTAATAATAATTTCTATCATTGGAATGACAAGAGTAAGAATAAATTATGATTTATCTAAGTATGTTCCAGATGATATGCCATCTAAAAAAGCATTAAATGTTACCCAGCAAGAATTTGGAATGCAATCTACAGCTAGAGTAATGCTAAATGATGTTACTTTACCAGAGGCAAAAGAATACAAAGAAAAAATTGAAAGCGTTAAAGGTGTATATACTGTAATGTGGCTTGATGATGACATAGATGTAAATCAGCCCGAAAGCTTTATTGATAGTGAAGAATTAGAAAATAATTATAAAGATAAAAGTGCTTTATTTGATATTATGTTTGAAGAAGATGATTATTCAGATCTTACATATAATGCAGTAGGCGAGATTCAAAAAATAGTTCCTAAAAATGCAAATATGTGCGGTTCGGCAATAGACAATAAAGCATCTAGAGATAGCCTTCAAAGTGAAATGGTTAGAATAATGCTATTTCTAATTCCTTTAACACTAGTTATTCTACTAATTACTACAGATTCATATTTTTCTAGTTTGATATTTATTGTAGTTATTGGTGTTTCAATACTATTAAATATGGGAAGCAATATTATTTTTGAAAGTGTTTCATTTGTTACATTTAGCATATCTGCAGCGCTTCAATTTGCAGTATCTATGGACTACTCTGTATTTATGCTTCATCAGTTTGAAACTGAAAAGAAAAAGTATGATACTGAAGAAGAAGCAATGAAAAAAGCAGTTAAACATGCAAGTTTAGCTATAATGTCTAGTTCATTAACTACTGTTGCAGGTTTTGTAGCACTTGCTTTTATGAACTTTGGCATAGGAAAAGACATAGGTCTTGTATTTGCAAAAGGAATAGTATTTAGCCTACTTTGTGTAATCTTCTTAATGCCATATTTAATACTTACCTTTAGCCAACAAATTGAAAAGACAAGACATAGAAGATTACTTCCATCGTTTGATAAATTCTCAAGAGCAACATTAAAAATAGGACCATTATTAATAGCACTTTCATTATTTGTTATTTTGCCTTCATATGTTGCACAAAAGAATAATAATTTTTTATATGGTACTAATGCATTTGGAGCAGGACCTGGAACAAAAGGATATGAAGATGAGCAAGCAATTGTTGCTAAATTTGGAAGAAGTAATCCAATAATGCTTCTTGTGCCAAATAGAAACTATTATACAGAGAAAAAACTAGTTAATGAACTAGAAAAAATAGAAGTAGTAGATAAAGTGTTAACACTTGCAAACCAAGTGCCAGAGGGAGTTCCATATGACTTTATAGACGAAGATGTATATAGTAAATTTCAAAATGAAAAATTTACTAGAATAGTTGTATTTGTAAGAACATCTGCAGAAAGTGATTTAGCCTTTGAAACACTAGCTAAGGTACGTGAAATAACAGAAAAGTATTATAACGATAATTATTATTATACAGGTACAATACCAGTAACTATAGATATGGGAGAATCAATACAATCAGATTATAATATAGTTAATTTGATTTCTATTTTAGCAATTGTAATCATACTTATAATAACATTTAGATCATTTGTTACACCTGTTATCTTAATAATGGTTATTGAGTCAGGCATTTTCATAAATATGGCAATTCCATTTTTTGCTGACGAGTCGTTAATATTTGTAGGCTATTTGATTGTTAGTTCTGTGGAATTAGGAGCGACAATTGACTACGCAATCTTGATGACTAACAATTATTTAAGATTTAGAAGATATTATAATAAAAAAATGGCTGCTATGAATGCAGTTAAAGAATCTATTATTTCTGTTATTACATCAGGCTCAATTCTAACAGCAGCAGGTTATATAATAAAGTTCAACTCTTCTATGAAAGCAGTTGCCGACATAGGCGAATTAGTAGGTAGAGGAGCACTAATATCTATGATATTAGTAATTGTTGTTTTGCCACAATTTTTATGCTTGTTTGATAAATTAGTAACTAGAAAAGTAGAAACAATAGAAAAGAAAGAGTCTTCAAAGGGAGATAACAAGTCAAAAGACGATAACAAACAAGTAACGATTGAAGAAATAACAAACAAAAATGAAGACGATAAAAAAGAAAAGAACAAAGAAAAGGCACGTATAAAACCTCGTGAATATGTAAAAGATAGACATAGACAATATAGAGAATGGAAGGCAAGAAGCAAAGAACAACTTTTAGAAAAATTTATTGTTAAGGCTGAAGCTTTAAAGGAAAAGAATGAAGCTCAACTAACAATGTTTAACGAATCCAAAAAGAAAGAAGGTGAGAAGAATGAGAAAGATGATAAAGATAGCAAATAGAATTACAGCTATGATTTTATGCATTATGATTTTTTCTAGCACAGTAATATCAAATGTAGCATTTGCAAGTGATTCAGAAGATGCTGGAAAAGTACTTAACAAAACGGAATCTGTGTATATCAACACTGATTGCTATGGTAATGTAACTAAAGTAAATATATTTAATGATTATAATATATCAAATGTAGATCAAATAATTGACTATGGCGAATATGATTCTATAGAAGTAATCACAGGTGATGATGTTGCATCTATTTCTGGAGACTGCGTTACTTGGAGTACATCAGGTGAAAAAAGATTAGGCTATATGGGCAAGACTTCAAATGAACTTGCAAAACAAATACCATGGAATATAGAAGTTAAATATTTCTTAAATGGTGTTGAAACAATAGCTTCGGAGCTTCCACATCAAAGTGGTTTAGTAAAGGTGTTAATTAAGGTAATACCAAATAAAGAGGCGCCAAAAGTTTATCAATACAATTATATGATGGAAATTAAAGCATCATTTGACATGACAAATTATCTAAGCGTTCACTCAGAAGATGCTATAGAAGCTCAAGTTGGAAATACAAAATCTCTAACATTTTTAATACTTCCCGGCCACGAAAAAGAAGTATCTTTAGAAATTGGCACAGAAGATTTTAAAATGGATGGAATAACTTTTGCAATGGTTCCTTTAGAGGGAGATGTATTAGAACTAGTACAAGATGTTGTAGAAGATAAAAAGAAATTAAGAGAAGCTTGGGATACAACAAATAAAAGTTTAGACGTTATTTTAAATAGTCTTTCAAATTCTTCAAACAATATAGATAAAATAATAAATGGAACAGAAGGTATTAAGAGTGGATTAAATTCGCTAAATGATAATACAGATATTAGACTAAACAATGTTTTTGAAGCTAAACAAAGTTTGGATAGTTTAAGTGGTGATTTTACAAGAATAAATGAACAAATATCGAGCATTTTAGGTGATTTTGATTATATTAAGCAAAGAGTAAACGATACTAATAAACATTTAAACAATATAAATAAATTAACTAATGATTTAAGTAATAATCTAAAAGATAATGAGAAAGATTTAGAAAGACTTGCAAAAAGATCAACTAATTTAAAAGGTGATTTAGAAACAATTGAGGAGTTATTATTAAATACCAAATCTGCTGTTGCAACTTTAGGTAGTGCTCTTTCAAATGTAAATTCAGCTAGTTCAAAGGTAAATAAGTCTCTTTATAAAAATGTCCAAACAGTCCAAGCAAAACTAAATGCGTTAGAAGCGAAACTAGCTGAATTAGAAGATACAAATCCACAATTGTATGAAGAAATACAAACCGCAATTGCTGCTATTAAAAGCAACTTAGCACCGATGAGTGAAGAATTAGAAGATGCACAAGATTCACTAAAAGATGCTCAAAACACAAGCAATAACGCTTCAAAAAATCTAAAGAAATTGCAAACTAGTTTATTAGATACGGCAAATATTGTAGAAGATTTAGAAGGTTATTCAAAAGATGTTCCTAATACCGTAAAAAATATAAATTCTACAGTTAAATCAATTGATTCAATGATTGAAGTGTTAAATGACAGTTTTGATGATAATTTAGATGATGATCATGAAAAAGTGATTAAGCAGATTGATAATTTTGAATCAATTTTAAAAGAAACTCAAAACATAGAAAATGATGCAAAGAAAATAAATATAACTACACAAAACTCACTTTCTCTTTTAGAAGAAGATATTAATATAGTTTCAAATGATATTCATAACAATACAAACAAAACTTTAAATGGAACTCAAGAATTACTTCGTAATTTGAAGGCAATAACAAATCAAAGTAGTGTTTTAAAAGGAGCTAAAAATCAGATTTATGATATTATCAACTCTGATATAGATGATATAGACAATAAGACTACCATATTTAAGATTGATCCAGATATGCCCCTTAAATCATTTGCTTCAGAAAAAAATGAACCACCTAAAAAGGTGCAAATATTTGTGCAAACCGAGGCTATAAAAGAGTATAAAAAGAAAGATACTAGCGATTTAGAAAAAGAAAAAGAAAAATTAGGATTCTTTGAAAAATTAGCGCTAATTTTCACAAAAATAGTGGATTTCTTTAAAAATCTATTTGGAATGAATTAACAATTAAATAATAAAAAGCAGCCATTTGGCTGCTTTTTTGCGTTATATAAGGGTAAAAAGTTCACAAAACGTTCAAAAAACTGTCATTTTGTGTTTGCAAAGTATAATTATAATAAAAATATCAAAAAGTGAATTTGTAGTAAGGAGATGAGTATTATGCAAGAAATTTTTCAAAGAATTGAAGAAAAATACATACTAAATAGATATCAAAAAGAAAAACTTTTGGAATTAATTAAAGATCATTTAAAAGATGATGAATATGGACCAAGCACAGTATGTAATATTTACTATGACAATAAAAATAAAGATTTGGTTAGAACAAGTATGGATAAGCCATTTTATAAAGAAAAAGTAAGACTTAGAAGTTATAATATTCCGAATAAAGAATCCATTGCGTTTCTTGAGATTAAGAAAAAATATGATGGAATAGTTTATAAAAGAAGAATAGCTAATAGCTTATGCGATATTGAAAAGCATATAGAAGTAGGTGAAAAAATAAATAGTAATAATCAAATTGTAAATGAGATTGATTATTGTTTTAGTTATTACAAGTTACAGCCTTCATTATTTTTATCTTATGATAGAGTTGCATATTATGATAAAGATGATAGTTCTTTTAGATTAACTTTTGATACTAATATTACAGCAAGAGATTATGATTTAGATTTATCAAAAGGAATATATGGCAAGAAGTATTGTGATACCAATACATTTATAATGGAAATAAAATGTGCAGGTGGTTTACCATTTTGGTTTTTAAGAGCATTACAAGAAGTTAAGGCTTATCCAGGATCTTTTTCAAAGTATGGAAATGTTTATGAAGCAAATTATATGAAAAAGAATTTAGCGTTTTAATAAAAGGAGGAAATAAAGATGTTTGAAAGTATTTTAGGAAGTTCATCAACTTCAGGATTAGATTATTTAAATGCAGGAGTTTTAGCGGTTTCAGGAATTATAATAGGAATTATAATGGCAATAACATATATGAAAACAACAAAAGTTTTTAGTAAAAATTTTATAATTACTTTGGCAATTTTGCCATTACTAGTAACTGTAGCTATATTAATGGTCAATGGTAATTTAGGACTATCTTTTACTATTGCAGGAATATTTAGTTTAGTAAGATTTAGAAGCATACCAGGTAATTCAAAAGAGATTCTTGCCACATTTTTAGCAGTTGTAATTGGATTAGCCCTTGGAAGAGGTTTTATTACTTTTGCAATTGCTGTTACACTAATGGTTTGTTTACTTATGGTTGCATATAATATGATACCAATTGGTTCAAAAGATAATGATAGAAAGCTAAAAGTAGTTATACCAGAAAATCTAAATTATTTAGATGTTTTTAATGAAATTTTTGAAAAATATACATATAAAAATGAATTAGAAAAAGTTAAAACTACTAATATGGGTGCAATGTATGAATTAAGTTATACTATTTCGATGAAAAATAATGTTGATGAAAAGAAATTTTTAGATGATTTGAGAGTGAGAAATGGTAATTTAAATATTATAATGTCAAAAAATAGTGATGAAGAATTATTATAAAATAAAAAGATCATATCAATTTGATATGATCTTTTTTACGTTCTATTGCTTTTCTTCATTAGAAGTTTGACTATCATTTGTAGTATTTCCTGGTTTATCTGTGCTTCCAAATCCGCCACTTCTAGTTTGTTCAGCTACATTATCGTTATCTGCTATTAAGAAATTTTGAAAATATGCTTGACCTATAATATCATGTTTTTTGATTGTTATATCAAATGGAAAGAAATTATAAAATGCATACATAATATGTCCATCATTATCAGCATTTCCATAGTAGTCTGAATCTATTACTCCGATGCTATTTGCTAATATTAAACCTTTTTTTACAGGATTAGAACTTCTATTTGCCAAAATTAATACTTCATCTTCTCCAAAATAAGATTTAATGCCTGTTTTAACTAAAGTTGGCTTATAATCTTCTGAAACATTTTCAGTTTTAAATACATTTTTTATATTTGCCAAAACACTTTTCCAAATAGATGGAATTACAGTATCTTCAGCGGCTTCAAAATCATAACCAACAGATTTTTTTGTCTTTCTAATTGGCATATTTATATCTTTATCTTCATATCCTTTACAAACTTCAAAACCTCTTTTACCCATAAAATAGCTCCTTTCTATTAAGCTTATAGCCTCATTATTTTGCATTTTATCATAAATTATTATTTGTTACAATTATTGTTTATTATAATTACATTATATATAATACTAGATAAAGGAGATGTTTTAATGAAAAAGACTACCGCAATCATATTGTTATTAGTAATTATGGTTATTGCACTTGGTGGTGCATTAATATATCAAATGACAAAGAATAATTTAAATATTATTATAGTTCCTTCTGGAGATATAGTAGCCACTTCTGGTGAACCTAATTTACCTAGTGGTGACGAAGAGGAAGAAGATAAATTTATAAATGAAAGTGGAGAAAAACTAACGCAAATAGAACCAGAAACTGCAATTATAGAGCCAGAAATAGAAGTAAAGAATAAATATGATGATGTTAAAGTTAAAGAAAGTTTTGATCTAATTGTATTTGGCGCTGAGCCAGAAGGAATAGCAACAGCAATAGCATCAAGTAGACTAGGATTAAAAACTCTTTTAGTTGAAGATAAAGATGGACCTGGTGGACTATTCACCTATGGTATGTTAAATACAATTGATATGAATACAGGAACTAATGGTGAAATCTTAAATGGCGGAATATTTAAAGAATTCTATGAAAAAATAGGAAATAAAAATACCTTTGATGTAAATAATGTAAAAAAAGTTCTTAATGACATGATTAATGCAGAAAAGAACCTTAAGACAATGTATAAAGTTAAAGAGATTGAAGTAATCATCGATGATCCTGAATTAAGCTTAAAGTCTGGTGAAGTGCTAGGAGAAGACGAGTATAGAACTATTAAATATGTAATGATAGATGGCAAAAAATATGAAGCATTAAATTACATAGATTGTACTGAAGATGCAGATATAACTGTTGCAGCGGGCGCAAAATATACAATCGGTTGGGAAGATATAAACGAAAAGAATAGATCAATGTCAGCAACATTAGTAATAAGAATGGAAAATGTTGACTGGAAAGCGATGACAGATTATATAGATAAAAACAAAACTTCATCTAGTGGTTATAATGATGAAGCGATTTGGGCATTTGGTGAGATTACTCAAAAATATGTTCCAACACAACCACATATGAGATTAAAAGCTTTAAATATAGGAAAGCAAGATGATGGTAGCATTTTGATTAATTCTTTACAAATAATGGATGTAGATACTTTAGACGAAACACAAAAAGAATTAGCCTATAAAAAGAGCAAAAAAGAAGCTGAAAGCTTTGCTAAGTTTTTAATTGAAAATGTTCCAGGCTTTGAAAACGCTAAATTTGGCGGAGTTGCTGATGAATTATATGTAAGAGAGACAAGACACATCGTTGGTGAGCAAAAATTAACAGTTGAAGATATACTTTTATCAAAACGTTCAAGCAAAGATGTTGCAATGGGTTCATATGCAATTGATGTTCAAACAACAAGTATTTACGATTGGGGATATATTATAGCAAATCCAAAACAATATTTCATTCCATTTGGATGTATTATTCCAAAAGGATATAGCAATTTATTAACATGTAGTAGGTGTGCTTCATATTCATCAATAGCAGCAGGCTCTGCTAGAGTTGTTCCAACAGGTATGTCACTTGGAGAAGCAGGTGCCGTTGCATCACTTTTATCAAAACAAAGAAATATTAATTTCCAAGAAATATACAAAAATACAAATTATATGACTGATTTACAAGATAAGATTAAGCTAACTGGTGGAATTATTAGCAAAGAGTCAAAACCAATTCTTGAAAAGACAAATAAGAATTATTCTAAGATAATTGAGATGTGTGAAAAAGGAATTTTATCTTTAGGATATGATAATAAATTTGATTCAGAAAGAATCATGTATGAAACAGAATTTATTGTTTTAGTTAAAACATATTTAAAGAGAAGCTTTATTAGAGATGAGTTATGGAATACAGATCATATAAATCTTTTAGACATTCCACAAAATAGAGCTATAACACCAAATAGAGTTAAAGAGATAATGTATGATATAACAACATACAAGATTAAAGATGAAGATAAAAAACAAGATATTGAAGATTTCTTAAATATTGTCGTTCCACAAAGCACAGAAGAATTAACTACATCAAGGGTTTACGAGATATTAATAGGTTTTAAAGATTTTATCGTTCGTGAAGGTCTATAATACCACAAATATATATAAAATTAAGCAAGAAATATATTGAAATTAGGCACAAAATAATATAAAATCAGTCTTTATAAAGGCTGATTTTATTGCTTTTACAATAAAAAAGTCGATTTAAAGATGTTTACTAACATCAACAAAAGGAGAAATTATTATGACAGCTTTTGAACTTAGAAGAAAGTATATTGAATATTTTAAAGAACATGGACATAAAGAAATTCCTAGTGCCCCAGTAGTTCCTGAAAATGATCCAACAGTTTTATTTACTACTGCTGGCATGCACCCACTTGTTCCATATTTACTAGGTCAACCTCATCCACAAGGCAATAGACTTACTGACTATCAAAAATGTATTCGTACAGGTGATATAGAAGAAGTTGGAGACAATAGCCATTTAACATTCTTCGAAATGCTTGGTAACTGGAGTTTGGGAGATTATTTTAAAAATGAATCTATTCATATGAGCTATGAGCTTTTAGATAAAGTATTAGGTTTTGATATGGATAAAATATCTGTTACTTGTTTTGAAGGAGAAGATGGCATCCCAAAGGATGAAGAAGCTGCTTCTTATTGGGTTGATGCAGGTATTCCAAGAGAGAGAATTTATTTCTTAGGTAGAAAGCATAACTGGTGGGGACCAGCAGGCGAAACAGGACCATGTGGACCTGATACAGAAATCTTTTATGATACAGGAAAGCCAGCTTGTGGACCAAATTGTGATCCATCTTGTAGTTGTGGAAAATATCTAGAAATTTGGAACAACGTTTTTATGCAATATAATAAAACAAAAGAAGGCACTTATGAACCATTAAAGCAAAAGAACGTTGATACAGGAATGGGCTTAGAAAGAGTTATTGGTCTTTTGGAAGGAAAGCCTTCTGTATATGAAACTGAACTATTTAAAGCAGAGATAGATAAAATCAAAGAGCTTGCAAAAAATCCAAATGAGCAAAGTTCAAGAATTATAGCAGATCACTTAAGAACATCAATCTTTATGATAATTGATGGTGTTAGACCTTCAAATGTTGATCAAGGATATATTTTAAGAAGATTACTTCGTAGAGTTATTCGTCACATGAGAAAGATTGAATTAGACACAAATGCAATTGATGTTTTAGTAACAACATTTATTGATGAAATACTTTATGAGATGTATCCAGAAACAAAATCAAATAAAGATGTTTGTGTAGAAGTTATTGTTGCAGAAAAAGATAAATTCATTAAAACATTAGAAAATGGTGAAAAAGAATTTGCTAAAAATGCAGCTAAAGTTAAAGAGCAAGGTGGAAATAAACTTCCAGGCGAATTAGTATTTAGATTATATGATACTTTTGGATTCCCACCAGAAATGACAGATGAGCTTGCTAAAGAAAATGATTTAACATTAGATATGGCTGAATTTGACAAATTGTTCCAAGAGCATCAAGAAAAATCTAGAGCAGGTGCAGAACAAAAATTTAAAGGCGGTTTAGCAGATCATAGTGAGCAAACAACAGCGTATCATACTGCTACACACTTACTTCATAAAGCACTTCAAATAGTATTAGGACCTCATGCAACTCAAAAAGGTTCTAACCTAACAGCTGAAAGATTAAGATTTGACTTTGCAAATCCAACCAAACTTACACCAGAAGAATTGCAAAGAGTTGAAGATATAGTTAATGAGCAAATTCAAAGAGATTTAAAAGTTACATGTGAAGAAATGACATTAGAAGAAGCACGTGAGTCTGGAGCTACAGGTCTATTTGAGAATAAATATGGTGACAAAGTTAAAGTTTATACAATAGGAGATTTTTCAAAAGAAATCTGTGGTGGACCTCACGTAGAACATACGGGTGATATGGGACACTTTAAGATTAAAAAAGAAGAGGCAGTTTCTTCTGGAGTAAGAAGAATAAAAGCTGTTTTAGAAAAATAAAAAATAACGGCGACCTATAAAAGGTCGCCAGTTTTTATGATATAATTACTTGGGTTGTAAGTAGAAAAGAGGAACAAACATGGATTATCAATGTAGTAAAAAATTTTATGTAGGTTATAGCGATGTTGATTCAAGCGACAAATGTAGACTTTCTAGAATTCTAGACTTGTGTCAAAATATTGCTACTATTCATTCAGATAGTTTAGGGTATGGAACAAAAGGAATGATGGAAAGAGGTTGGGCGTGGCTCGTAACTAGGATGAAGATAAGAATACTTGCTTATCCTATTGCAGATAGAGAAATAGAAATGAGAACGTGGAGCAGAGGATTAAAAGGTGTTTCTGCAAGACGTGGATATGAAATGTTAGATGATGATGGAAAAACGATATTATTAGGGAACTCATATTGGGCATTATTTGATTTAGAAAAGCAAAAATTAATGAGAATTCCAGAAGAAATGGAACAAGCATATAGTGCATTAGATAGAGATCCTTTTGATGGCGAAGAAGATGAAAAGATAAAAGATAATGAAGTAATAGAATTTGAAAAAGAATTTGAAATTGGTAAGAGAGATATAGATACAAATAAGCACTTAAATAATGCTAGATATTTTGATTTGATATCTGAAGTGTTACCAGATGACTTATATGTTAAAGAATTTGATTGTACATTCAAAAAGCAAGTAAAATATAAAGATAAGGTTAAAGTATCTTATGGTGAAGGTTTTGCACGTGTTAGGAATGAAGCTAATGAAACATGTTTTTTTGTAAAGTTTAATTAATCCTAGTTGAAAAGATTCTAAATTAAATAATAAAAGGAGAAAATAATATGGAAGAATGTATTTTTTGTAAAATAGCAAATGGAGAAATTGGAACTTTGGTATATGAAAATGAATTTGTAGCTGCTTTTGATGACTTAAATCCTCAAGCACCAGTTCATACGTTAATTGTTCCAAAGAAACATATTGTAAATATTGAAGATTTAAAGATTGGAGAAGGTCATTGCAATCATGAGCAAAAAGAAAGCGAAGTTCCTTGTGATGGCAAGTATATAAAAGAAATCTTTAAAGCAATAAAAGAAGTTGCTAAAATCAAAGGGGTTGCAGAGTCTGGATACAGAATAATTTCTAATTGTGGAAAGGATGCTGGACAAACAGTAATGCACTTACATTTTCATTTAATTGCAGGTAAAGAGTTAGGAGATAAGATTGTATAATAATAACTAAGAACGGAGAGTATTTTCTTCGTTCTTTTTTATTTTATTTTTTAAAAAAACGGATAAAAAAGTAGAAATATTATGTGAATTATTTTTGATAAAAAATAATAAACAAAATCATTTCAAAAAGGTTACTATTTCATGATTTTTCTTGATAATAAAGTTAAAATGAATTAGTATTATATTATATGTTATTCTCGATAAAATTGGGATAAATATGCAAAAGAAAAAGGTGAAAAAATGTCGGAGAATTATGCTGATGAAATTATGTCTTGTCATAAGAGCAAAGGCATGCTAGAAGAGAGCATGGGCGTTACTATTATAGACAATAATTTAGTCAAATTTAATAAGTTCACGTTAAGAGTTTCTAAGATAAAAGCCTCTGATGTTGACATAAATTATTATAATGCAATGATAATCAAAAAAATAAAAAAAGATTCAAACTTTTTCAAAGAAATTAGAGAGTTTAATCAATTATTTAGATTTTTTGATAGACTAAACATTAAAAGAGGCTATATTAAAAAGACTGAAACTCCAGATTTTGAGTTTTCAAAAGATGGAATGACCTATGGTATAGAGACGACTAGAATTTATGCTGGCAATGATTGGGTTGCTGAGAAAATCCAAAATGATATTGTGGCATTTAAGCTAAGCGATAAGACATTTAAAGAGTATATTAGAAATAATAAATATGCTGGACGTATAAATGAACATTACAGGTCGAGTGGAGAAGTAAAAGTTTCGGCTAAGAAAAAAGAAGAATTTTCAAAAGAAGAAGTAGTGCATATAAAGAATAAGATCTTTGAAAAAATAAGAAAACAATTAGATGACTATAAAAAGTTTGATTTTAATTATATATTTGCAGAAGTTGTTTATTCAGGATACAAAGAGTTTAACTCTTATGAAGAGCTAAATATGGAAATTGCATATTATATTAGTCATTTAGATGTTAATTTTGGAGGAACAGAATTCCACTTGGTTTTGAAAAATGGAAATAATTTTGTAGATTTCAACCTTAAAGAAGGTACATACAATATTATTTAAGCACTAAAAGGAGTAATAATATGTTTGGAAAAATAAAAAAGATAAATATATTAGATCGTAATAGAATAGACTATTCTGAAATAGATAAAGAATTGAAAGTTGAATTAACTATTTTGGGAGGTTTAGATATATTTACAAATGCTCACGTATTAGGCGTTGCGAACAATACACAAAAAATATGTGATGCAATGGATTTAAATTATAATGTTACTAAACAATGTATGCTTGGGGCATATCTTCATGATATTGGAAAAATAAAAATACCATCTTCTATTCTTCAAAAACAAGGAAAACTTACTGAAGAAGAATATGAAATCATGAAAATGCATACAATCTATGGATATGATATTGTTATGAGTTACGATCAATTTAGATATTTAGCACCAATTGTTAGACAACATCACGAGAATCTTGATGGAAGCGGATATCCTGATGGGCTAAAAGATGATCAAATAGCTGAAGAAGCAAAATTAATTAAAATTGCGGATATTTGGGATGCTTTGACTGCAAGAAGACAATATAAAGTTGGTTTTCCTGCTAGCAAAGCAGCAGAAATTTTAATTAGTGATATAGAAAAAGGTAAAACGGGGGCTAAATACTTATACTTTTTACTAATGTCTGTTATTAAACAAATTCAAGATAGGTATGAAGGCAATAGGGATGAGTATTTGAAATTACAGCAAGATGTAGATGTTTTAAAAGAACTTGATAAGATTTATAAAGAAATATATGACAGAGGATATACACCAGGATTAGCGAAGAAATTAGATAGATATGAGCTTTCTCCAGGTTATGATATGACAACAAATACAAATCTATTATCAAGAAACTTAGCTAAGATTGAAACATTAGAAAAAGTTTTAAAAGAAGATAGTGATGAATTAGCCATTCTAAATACACAACTTAAAAAAGTTAAGAGTTTGATTAAGAAGAAAGAATGGAATGTAAAATTGTTTGGTGAAGAAGTACTTTAGTTAAAGGTTAAATATGTTTGAGAACTGTGATCTTTGTGGATTTAAATGTAATGTAAATAGGAATATAAAAAAAGGTGTATGTGGCCTAGGAACACTACCAAAGCTTGCATTGGTTTCAACACACATGTGGGAGGAACCTTGCATTTCTGGTGATAAAGGTTCAGGTACTGTTTTCTTTTCTGGGTGTAATTTTTCTTGTATATTTTGCCAAAACTATAAGATTAGCCAAGAAAATTTTGGAAAAGAAGTATCAGTAGAAAGATTATCTGAGATTTTTATTGAGCAACAAGAAAGAGGAGTTAATAATATTAATCTAGTTTCTCCAACTCCATATGTACCAGTTATTGTTGAAGCTTTAAAAATGGCAAAAGCAAAGGGACTAACAATCCCTGTTGTATATAATACAAATGGATATGATTCGCTAGAAACACTAAAAATGCTAGAAGGATATGTAGATATTTATTTGCCAGATTTTAAATATTTTGATGATGAAATAGCTATGAAGTATTCGAAAATACCAAATTATTTTGATGTTGTTACAAAAGCTCTTTTAGAGATGCAAAGACAAGTTGGAAAAGCAGAATTTAATGATAATGGCATTATGAAAAAAGGACTTATTATAAGACATTTAATTTTACCAGGAAATGTATTACAAACCAAAAAAATACTTTCATGGATTAAAGAAAATATGCCAAAAGATATTTTTATTAGTATTATGGCACAGTATTTCCCAACATATAAAGCAAAAGATACTGAACCAATTAATAGAAAGATAAGTAAAAAAGAATATGAAATGGTTGTGGAATTAATAAGTGATTTTAAAAACGGGTATATTCAAGAACTTCGGAGAGCACGAAGAAGAATATGTTCCATCATTTGATTTATCAGGTATTTAGCAGAATGTTTTTTATTATTTAGAAAGGGGTAAAAATGAACTACGAAGATTTTGTTCAAAAAGTTACTTCATATGGTCAAGAACATTTGATTAAACTATACGAAAGATTAGATGATAACAAAAAAGAAAAATTATTAGAACAAGTGTCTAATATTAATTTTGATGAAGTTAATAATTTATATGCACTTGCTAAAGAGAAAAAAGAATTTAGCGACGTTGAAATTAATCCTGTCGAAGCTTGTGATGCAAGCAAGCTTTCGATAGAAGAAAAAGAAAGATTAGAAAAGATAGGTATTGAGGCAATTAAATCTGGAAAATTAGCTGTTGTTATGATGGCAGGAGGACAAGGAACAAGGCTTGGCCATTCAGGACCAAAAGGAACATATGATTTTGGACTTGATAGTCATATTTCTATTTTTGAATCATTTGTTAAACAATTTAAGGAAGCAGAAGAAAAATATGGCGTTCCTGTTCCATGGTATATAATGACAAGCAGAGAAAATATAAAAGATACAGTAGAATTTTTCCAAAGTCACAATTATTTTAATTATGAAGAAGGAATTAGGACTTTTTTTAGTCAAAATGAACTTCCTATGCTAGATGAAGATGGCAAATTAATAGTTGATGAAAATGGACTTATTAAAGAAGCGGCTAATGGACATGGTGGCGTTTTTGATGCTTTAGTCTCAAATGGAGTTTTATCACAGTTAAAAAGTTTAGGTATAGAATGGATTTTTATATGTGGAGTAGATAATATCTTAGCTCACATGGTTGATCCACTTGCTGTGGGCTTTTCAATAGATAATGGGTTTAAATGCACATCAGTATCTTGCATTAAAGCTAATCCGGAAGAAAAAGTAGGTGTACTTTGCATCAAAAACGGTAAACCATCGGTAGTAGAGTATACAGAGTTGACGGATGAGCTAAGATATGCCAAGAAAGAAAATGGAGAGCTATTGTTTTCGGAAGGACATTTGTTAATGAACTTATTCAATGTAAGTGTTATTTCAGAAATAGCCGAAAAAGAATTACCTTATCATGTAGCTCATAAGAAATCAAATATTGTTGATGAAGAAGGAAATGTTATAAAACCAGATGCACCTAATGCATATAAGTTTGAATCATTTATATTTGATGCATTTGAAAGATTACCTCAAATTGGTGTATTGAGATATAAAAGAGAAGATTGCTTTGCACCAATTAAGAATGCAGAGGGCGTTGATAGTCCGGAAACTGCACGAGCTTTGTATAAAGCATATCACAACCTATAATACTATTAAGAAAAGGTGAAAAAAGAATGAAAAGTTTTCTAAAGAAAAATAATTCAGGTTATTCTATTATTGTTTTGGTAATTGCAATTATAGTTATTTTGATTTTATCAGGAGTAACTATTTCAGCATTAAGAACTTCTAGAGAAAGAACAGAAATAATGAATTTTATATTTGATTTAGGATCAATAGAAGATAGGGTTCATAATTACTATATGGAAAATGGCACATTACCTACTTCTTCTAAAGCAGCATTAGATATAGATGATGTTGCTAGAAGAATTGGTGAAGCATATTCTGATGATCCAGAAGTTCAAATAAAAGAAAAGAATAATTTCTTGTCGCAGTTATCACAATATGATAATGGCAATTATTACATTATAGATTTAAGCCAATTAAAAGGATTGTCTTTGAAGGAATCATTTAGAGGATATGACTCTTTTAAAGCATTGAATAATGAGGATAATGGTTTTATTGTCAATGAAGGATCTTTAAAAGTGTATGTTGAAAAAGGCGTAAAGTATAAAATAGTAGGTGATAGCGAAGGTCAGATTTATTACACATTAAATACAAGATTGACAAATGGTCAAGAAAATTATGAATCACAAGATGAAGACATTATAGTTACTGGAAATCCACAAGCTTGGGTTAAAGAAGCTGAGTTAAGAGTGGTTTTACCAAGACAGAGCTTATCTCAAACAGACTGGGATAGCTGGAAGTTTAAATGGGATTTTGGTCCAAAAACTTTAGAAGAGTTAAAAGAAATACCTGATTCTGATGAAAACAAAAACTTTAAATATAGTGAAAAATTAATTGTTAAAAGCAATGGAATATATAGCATTTATGCATATAATCCAGAAAATGGAAAAGAAACTATTAGAAATGTAAGTGTAACTAAGATAGATGATATTAATCCAGCATATGAATTTTTGGAAGATGGAAAAAGAATTAATATTTTCGACAAAGAAACTGGCGTAAAGGAAATAAAATTTAAAACTTTAGCAGAGTATAATGCTAATGTTAGTCAAGCTACATCTGAAGCATCTAGTGGAGGAGATACACATAGTGATGCAAGAACTAAGGTTGATTACTATTTGATGGATAATGGTAAAGGCACAGACGTTCTTTATGAATTAGACGGACTAATAACGATATATTTAAACGAGAAGAGTAAGATTTTAGCTGCTAAAGAAAATGAAATAGCAGAATATGAAAGATGGTTGGATGAAATTCAAGAACAAAATCTTACGATTGGAGTAGAAATATTACAATCTGAAATTGATGCTAAAGAAAATGCTCACAATGCATATCTAGAAGAATATGATAGACAATTAGATGAACTAAACAAAAAGTATTATTATTTGTATGATGTTAATGGAGAAAGAGCAGAAAGTAGACTAGTAATTTACATTGAAGATTATGCTGGAAATGCTATTATTGTCGGAGATGATGATTTTATTTCTACAACTGTAATTGCGGATTCGTTTAATATTCCATTAACAAGATTATTTGAAAATTAGTGATAGTATTTAGGAGGACTAAGAATGGCTCCAAAGAAGTTTCGACAACTTATAATTTTAAATTTAATAATAATAATTGCTAATATTGCTATTTTTTCAAAGGCTTTTTTAGGACTTTCACTTTTGACAGGAAGTGTTCTTTCTATGAGTTTAGCATGGTTTACATTGATTGGCTCTGTAGGATTATTCTCATATGGAAATATGTCTCTATTAAAAAAGCCTGAATCTCATCAATTGATTGCAGCGAAAGTAAATAACTTAGATGATTGCGTTGCAGTTTTCGAAGAGGCTATTAAAAATGGTGATGTTTTTGATAAAGATATTTTGAAAAATCTAGAACAAATAAGAAGGTTTAAAAGGAAACAAAGAACTATAAAAGATATGCTGCTTCAGAAATTTGCAATTAACGAGCTTACTTATCAAAAGTTTAACAATGTACTTAATGAAGTTGAAAATGTAATTTATATGAATATGAGAAGTGTTCTAAATAGGATAGCAGCTTTTGATATAGAAGAGTATGAATCTTTGCAAAAAAGAGGATTCCCACCTAATGAAGTATCTGATGAAAAAATGCAAATATATAATGAGTTCATTAACTTCGTTAAAAACGCTACCAAGACAAATGAAAACATATTACTAAAATTAGATAAATTACTTTTAGAGATTTCTAAATATAACAGTGTCGACGGTGGAGAAATAGAAAATCTTCCTGCTATTAGAGAAATGGATGAATTAATAAAAAATGCAAAATTATATAAATAAATGATGGAGGCAAAGAAATGGAAAAAAAGAGTGCAGTATGGTTTATTTTAATTGCAATAATTGTATTTGGTGTTATTTATGCAACAATTAATCTTACACAAAATGTAGGAAAGACAACATCAACAGTTAACATGGAATCTTCAGCAAAGAAACTTAACACTTTGTATCAAAATATAAATGTTAAGACTCTTAATGTTCAACGTGGTGCAGTGAATTCTGACGAAGAAAAAATAGCGGTTTTGCCAGATATTTCTGAATATCCTTTCGTTGTAAAACCTACTACAGATAGTTTTATTACTATTTATGCATCATTAGATAAAGCAAATGAAAGTGAAGATTCTTGGCTTGTACAAATAGGAAATGCATTTAATCAAAGTAATCCTACTATTAATGGAGTGCCAGTATCAGTTGGTATTCGTGCTATTCCAAGTAACCTAGGTGCTGAATTTATTTTATCTGAAAAATATACACCGGATGCATATATGCCTTCTAGCAAAATGTATGGTGCTATGTTAGACACTAAAGAGAAGAAATATAGCATTGCTTCTGAAAGCATAGTTAAAAATGTTTCAGGAATAGTTATTTCTAGAAGTGTTAAAAATAAAATCAATCAAGAAGCTGGAAAATCTGATTTCGATGCAATTATTAATAGTGTTATTACAAGCAATACATTAATAGGATATACAAACCCACTTTCAAATGAAGATGGATTAAACTTCTTGGTAGCATTGTTACAAACATTTGATGGTAATTATTTACTAAGCGATAGTGCAATGTCTAAACTTCGTGCATATCAAGATAAGATTCCATATGTTTCTTATGATGTTCTTCAATTACAAGAATCATTAAAAAATGGAACAATCGATGGCTTTGCATCAAACTATCAAGCATACTATACTAACCCATCTTTAAGAAATAATTATGATTTTGTTCCTTTTGGATATAGACAGGATGCTCCAGTTTATGCAATTGGAGAGTTATCTTCTAGCAAGAGTGATATTTTAAATAAGTTTGTTGAGTATTGTCTAAATAATGATAACCAAACCAAAGCCACAAATATGGGATTTAACGCACATCAAGATTATGCATATAATGTTGCAGAGCTAGATGGAATTACAGTTATGGATGCTCAATCAGCTTGGAAAAAAGAAAAGAATGGAACATCTGATTTAACAGCAGTATTTGTTGCAGATATTTCAGGAAGTATGGAAGGATCACCATTACTTAAATTAAAAGCTAGCTTAAATAGGGCTGCAACATTTATAGATGAAAATACTAATATTGGTTTAGTAACATTCTCTGACACAGTTAATATTGCATTACCAATTGCAAAATTTGATAGTGCACAAAAATCATATTTTTCAAATGCAGTAAAATCGATGAGACCTGGCGGTGGTACAGCAATGTTTGATGCTATTGTTGTTGCAGAACATTTGCTTTTGGAACAACAAAGTAAAAATCCAAACACTAGACTTATGATGTTTGTATTAACAGATGGTGAGTCAAATAGAGGTTATGGCTTAGAAGATATAGAAGAAATAACTAGAGGACTTAAAATACCAGTATATACAATTGGTTATAATCTAGAAGATGAAGGAATTGAGGCATTAGAAGCTGTTGCAGATATCAATGAAGCATCAACTATGGATGCGGATTCAGATAACGTAATTTATAAATTAGAATCATTATTTAATGCTCAAATGTAATTAATAAATACTAATGAAAAAGGGAGGGGATAAGGTGCACGAAGAAAATCGAAAAAGTAGTTCAAAGGAATCAAATAGTGCAAATGAACCTCTTTCTTTAAAAGTGGATTCAAAGAAAAAAGTTGATGAAATTACAGAAGATATTGAAACAATAGATTTTAGTAATTTAGTTGATCAAAGAAAAATAATTAAACGAGTTGAAAATTATGGTGTAGAAACATTAAATATGGCTGAACAAAGAAGTAAAAATTTAAGCTCTATGATTTCTAAAATGGCAACTAATTCTACTACTGATAATCAACTAGATGTGAACTTAGAAAAACTTGAAAAAGAAATAAGAACGTTGGATCCTTCTGGTGTTGATTTTAGCAAAGTGGTTAATGGTATTCAAAAATTATTTAGTCCTATCACCAAGTATTTTAACAAATTAGAACAAGAAGATGAAAAAATAGAAGATATTATTTCATCACTAAATGTTGGAAGAAATATTCTTTCGAATGATAATATCACTTTAGAACTTGAAATTGATAAAATAAGTGACACAATTCAAATGCTAGAATTAGAACACGATGTTGGAATTAAAATAAAGAATAAAATACAATCTATTGTTGATGAAGCTAAAGCAAATAACGAAGATGTAAATAAAATTAGATTTTATGAAGATGAAGTAATAATTCCGATAGAAAAAAGATTATTTGATATTAAACAGGTAATAATAGTTAATCAACAGTCAGCGATGGCTATGGAAATAATTAGAAGAAATAATAAAGAGTTAATTAGAAATGTTGATAGAATCAAAAATGTTACTTTGGTAGCTGTAAATACTGCTGTAATGGTTGCAAAATCGTTGTATAACCAAAAGGTAATACTTAAAAAGATTAATGGATTAAATGATTCAAATATTAAGCTTATTTCTTATACAAGTAATCGCCTAAGTAGTGAAGCAGGTGAGATAGCTAAGGAAATATCCAAAAATGATATTTCAATTCAAGGATTAAAAAATGCTTTTGAAAATGCATATAAGACATTTGAAGAAGTATCTATAGATAATAAAGAATCAAATAAAAAATTAAATGAAGAATTGTTAGAAATAAAAGTTAAAGAATAATTATAATTGGAGGAAACGATATGAAGAAGACAATTAAAATACTTTTTCTTATATCACTTATTATGATGATATTTGGACTTGTAGGATGTGATACGGGTACTACAACTACTAAACCAAGTTCAAAACCAGATAAAACATCTAGTTCAACTAAAAAGGAAGAACCAATTAATTATATTGGAGAACTTAGAGTATATAATGCTGCAGAGTATATGGATATGTCTACAGTAAAGGATTTTGAAAAAGAATATAAAATAAAGGTTATCTACGATGAATTCGAGAGCAATGAAAAAATGTACGATGATGTGGTTAAGAATCCAAATGGCTATGATGTTTTAGTTCCTTCTGATTATATGATTGACAGGCTTATTAAAGAAGGAAGATTAGAGCAACTAAGCAGGGCTAATGTAAGTAACATTTCAAATATTGCAGAAGAGTACTTAAATCCTTCTTATGATAATGGAAATCAATATTCAGTGCCTTACATGGTAGGTACAGTTGGAATTTTATATAATAAGAAAATGGTATCAGAACCAATTACTTCTTGGAATGCACTATGGGATACCAAATATAGTGGACAAATTTGGATGTGGGATTCTATGAGGGATGTTATTGGAGTTGCACTAAAGAGATTAGGATATAGTATGAACTCAAATAACGAAAATGAACTTCAAGAAGCTAAGAAATCTTTAATAACACAAGCAAGAATATTGAAAGGATTTGCAGAAGAAGAGTGTAGAGATGCAATGATAGCAGATGAAGGTACTTTAGCACTTGTATATGCTGGTGAAGCAAAAGCAGCAATAGACCAAAATCCTAATTTAGCTTATGTCATACCTGATGAAGGTTCAAACAAATTTGTTGATGGTTTTGTTATTGTTAAAGGAAGCAAAAATATTGATGCAGCAGAAAAGTTTATCAATTTTATGTGCCGTTCTAATATAGCTGTTAGAAATATGACTGAAACAGGATATACTTCTCCTGTTAAAGGTGCGTGGTCTGAGTTTGGTAACAATAAAATAATGTTTCCATCAGAAGAAGAACTAAATCGTTGTGAAGCATTTTTATATGATGCAACAACCACTTCAAAATATAATAAGATATGGCAAGAAGTTAAATAGGAGTGATTTTATATGGAAGAAAATATTAGACAACTAATAAAAAAAGTTAGAAAATGGTGTATCATAGCAACAGTTATAGTATTAATAGTAGGAATAATACTTACTGCAATAAAAATTGGTGCAATTGGTGGAGCAGCGTCAGGAGGAATGAATGAGATAAACGAAATGGTTACTGGTGAGTCTGATCCAGAAGGTGCCGGACGAGTTTTTGGTGGAATATTAGGCTTTTTTACAGTAGGGATAGGAATATTTGTTGTTTTTGCATTAATAATGATTGGAATCATTAAAACAGTAGCTATTATCTTAATCATTTGGATTGTATTTTTGATATTCTATATAGTTCAAAGAATAAGGATTAAAAAGCTTAACGATAAGCCAACTCAAGATGAAAAATCACCTGAAAATCAAGTTGTAGTTGAGCAAAAACCACTTGAGAATCAAACTATAGAAGAACAAAAACCTCTTGAAAGTCAAAATCTAGAAGACCAAGAACAACAAGGAAATAATTAAATAAATAGTTGATTTTTGCTGCGATAGGTGCTAAAATACATACTAGTTTAATGAAGACTATGAAAAGGACATGCTAATATATGAAATTGCTTTAAGCGAGCTAGGGGTGGTGAGAGCCTAGTAGTTAAGTAGTTTATTAGATATCACCTTGGAGTTTTGAAAGCTAAACTTTCAACGTAATCCATACGTTATAATGGACTCATATGTTAGTATGTAGGTGGTATAGCGAAAATAAGATTATTTCGTCCTAGACTAATTTGGTCTAGGACGTTTTTTTATTTATAAAACAATTAAAAATATATAAAAGAAAGGTATGATTTTAAGATGAGTTTGTACAAAAAAGTTTCAACAGATTTAAACTTTGTTGACAGAGAAAAAGAAATCATCGAGTTTTGGAAGAAGAATGACATCTTCAAAAAGAGCATGAAAACAAGAGAAGGTCATAAAACATTTATGTTTTATGATGGCCCTCCAACAGCTAATGGAAAGCCACATATAGGCCATATTGAAACACGTGTATTTAAAGACGTAGTTCCTAGATTTTGGACTATGAAAGGTTTCGAAGTTCCAAGAAAAGCAGGTTGGGATACACATGGTCTTCCAGTTGAACTTGAAGTAGAAAAGATGCTTGGAATAAATGGAAAGCCACAAATTGAAGAATATGGTGTTGAACCATTTATCAAAAAATGTAAAGAAAGTGTTTGGAAGTATAAACATGAATGGGAAGAAATGTCAGATAGAGTTGGGTTCTGGGCTGATATGGATGATCCATATGTTACATACGAAAACAACTATATTGAATCAGTTTGGTGGGCTTTAAAAACAATAAATGATAAAGGATTATTATATAAAGGTCATAAAGTTGTTCCTTATTGCCCAAGATGTGGTACTTCACTATCGAGCCATGAAGTTGCACAAGGATATAAAGATGTTAAAGAGACATCTTGTATAGCAAAATTTAAAGTAAAAAATGAAGAGAATACATATATCTTAGCTTGGACAACTACACCATGGACACTTCCTTCAAACACAGCTCTTTGTGTAAATCCTAACGAAATGTATGTTGTAGTTAAGATGGAAGATGGTACCAAATATATTTTGGCCGAAGCCTTAGCTGATAGTGTATTAAAAGAAAAATTTGAAGTAGTAAGAAAAATGGTTGGTACTGAGCTTTGTCAAACTGACTATGAGCCATTATATCCATTTGTAAAAGATACTGTAAATGGTAGAGCATGGTATGTAGTTGCAGATAACTATGTAACACTTACAGATGGTACTGGTATAGTTCATATAGCTCCTGCATTTGGTGAAGATGATGCTAGAGTGGGTAGAGAAAATGATTTACCATTTATTCAATTAGTTGATGAGCAAGGAAACTTTACAAAAGAGACAGGCGAATGGGCAGGTACTTTTGTAAAAGATGCAGATAAACTAGTTTTAAAAGATCTTGAAGATAGAGGTTTATTATTTGAAGCAATTCCATTTGAGCACTCATATCCATTCTGTTGGAGATGTGATACACCACTTTTATACTATGCAATTGATACATGGTTTATCAAAATGTCTGCTTTAAGAGATAGATTAGTAAAAAATAATAATACTGTTAATTGGATGCCAGATAACATTAAAGAGGGTAGATTTGGTAATTTCCTAGAAAATGTTATCGACTGGGGTTTATCTAGATCTAGATATTGGGGAACACCACTTCCTGTATGGGAATGTGAATGTGGTCATCATCATGTTATAGGCTCTGTAGAAGAACTTAAGAAATTAGGTGATAATGTTCCAGATGATATTGAACTTCATAAACCATATATAGATGAAGTTCACATCAAGTGTGAAAAATGTGGAAAAACTATGAATAGAGTTCCATATGTTATCGACTGTTGGTTCGATTCAGGATCAATGCCATTTGCACAATATCACTATCCATTTGAAAATAAAGAATTGTTTGAAAAACATTTCCCAGCACAATTTATATCAGAGGCAATAGATCAAACTCGTGGATGGTTCTACACACTTATGGCAATATCTACACTTTTATTTGATAAATCACCATTTGAAAATTGTTTAGTATTAGGTCATGTTCAAGATAAAGATGGCTTAAAGATGAGTAAGCATAAAGGAAATGTTGTAGATCCTTGGTCAGTATTAGATAAGCAAGGAGCAGATGCTGTACGTTGGTATTTTGCTGCTTCATCTGCACCATGGCTTCCTACAAGATTTTATGATGAAGGTGTTTCAGAATATCAAAGAAAATTCATTGGAACACTTTGGAATACATATGCTTTCTATGTATTATATGCAGACATAGATAACTTTAATCCAATGGATTACAAATTAGAATATGATAAGTTATCTCAAATGGATAAATGGGTTCTATCAAAGCTAAATACATTAGTTAAGTATGTAGATAGTAATATGACAGAATATAGAATTACTGAATCTGCAAGAGCAATTCAAGATTTTACAGATGAGCTTTCAAACTGGTATGTAAGAAGATCTAGAGATAGATTTTGGGCAAAAGGAATGGAACAAGATAAGATTAATGCTTACATGACTTTATATACAACATTAGTTACACTTTCAAAAGTTTCTGCTCCATTTGTACCATTTATGACAGAACAAATCTATCAAAATTTAGTAGTAAACTTTGATAAAGAAGCTCCTGAAAGTATTCATCTATGCGACTTCCCAGTAGCTAACGAAGACTATATTGATGCTAAATTAGAGCAAAACATGGATTTAGTTTTAGACATAGTTACTCTTGGAAGAACATGTAGAAATGTTTCTAATATGAAAAATAGACAAGTACTTTCTAAAGCGTATGTTGGAACAAAGAGACATTTAGATGAAGGTTATTATTATATAATAAAAGAAGAATTGAATGTAAAAGAAGTTGAATTTACTGAAGATGCAGGAAAATTCGTTTCATATAATGTTAAACCAAATCTTAAGACTTGTGGACCAAAATTTGGAAAAGATTTACAAAAATTAAGAACTTATTTAAATGAAACAGATGGCACAGCTTTTGTAAATGAACTAAAAGAAAATGGAAAAGTTCACATTGAATTAGATGGTACTACATATGAGCTATTAGAAGAAGATATGCTAATAGAAACATCTAAATCTGAAAAATATGTATCAGCTCAAGATGGTGATTTAACAGTTGTTCTTGATGTTGAATTAAACGAAGCACTAATAGAAGAAGGTTTTGTAAGAGAATATATTTCTAAAATCCAAAACTTAAGAAAAGATTCTGGATTTGAAGTACAAAATCATATTGAAATGTATTATTCAGGAAATGATAAATTAGCTGAAATAATCAAAAACAATAAAGAACAAATTGCTGATGAAACATTAGCAGATAAAGTAGAAGAAGCAAATAAAGAAGACAGCACAGAATTAGATATCAATGGCGAAAAAATTAATGTTAAATTAGTAAGACTTGTTTAAAACAAAAAAGGCTTTTGGATAAAAATCCAAAAGTCTTTTTTAGATTAATAGACAAAACGTATTCCATTTCTTTTAATATACAACTCAAAAGTTGGATTTGGAAAACTACCAATTTGACTCCACCCCTCAGTAATAAGAATATAGTGAAGTTCTTTAGTCATAGTAAAATTATAAATATGCTCATACTTGTTTGTTCTAGTAGTGTTTAATCTAATTCCGCTTAAGTAATATGTGGTTGTATCTTTCGCATTCCAAACAGAGTCATTGCCGGGATAAAAATATCTTGAAATAGATAATTGAGATACAGGAGAATTATTATGAATATAATCAACAGCATATTTAATAATATCATTATAAGTTTGCATTGCTTTCAAAAAATTCTGATTTCGTTCTAATGCATTTTTGTTAGCACTTTCAAGAGTTAATGTAGTAGATGTTACGACATCTTTATCCATTTGAGTATCCTCCTAAAAAGATAGTTGGAATGGTAGTAGGATCTAGCAAGCATACGTTAACATAATGTTAGGACAAAATCAATAGGAATTGAAATAAAATCAGAAATAATATAAGATTATTACATTAGATGATATGGAGGCAAATATGAGCGATAATAACGTTTCTGCTAAGAAAGAAAGACAAATAGGATTAGATATTATAAGGACTTTAGCAATTATTTTTGTTTTTATAACTCATGGGATTACATATAAAGGTTATTTAGATCAAAATGTTCTAACTAATGAGTGGACACTAGTACTTGTGATAAGGTTTATTGCACTTTGTTGTGTTCCACTATTCTTGTTATTAACAGGTTATCTAAATAATAAAAAAGAGATTTCTCTTAAGTACTATAAAGCAATAATTCCACTTTTGTTGTCGTACTTTTTAATCTCTTTTATTGAGCTTTTTGGATTTAATCTTTTTACTACAGCTCCGATTAGTAATGTAACAAGTATTTCTGGAGATACAATTATTTCTGGAGAAAGCATTTCTCAAATAGGGAATACTGCCATTTTGTATACTCCAGAAAGGGTTTCACAAATAAGATGGCCTGAACATTTGGTAAAGATATTTAACTTTACTGAGAATTCTTATGCATGGTATTTTGAAATGTATATTGGCTTATTCTTGCTAATTCCGTTTTTAAATATTTTGTGGGATAATCTAAAATCTAAAAAAGAACGAGTAATTCTTATTATTACATGCTCGTTTTTATCATTAATTCCAAAGATTTTAGAAGGATTTAGGATTTATAATTTAAATGGCGATGGAAATATGGATTGGCTAGATGTTCTTCCAGATTATTGGAAAATTGTTCATCCGCTAGCATACTTTTATATTGGAAAATATATTAAAGAATATAAGCCAAATATTAATCTTATTATAAGATTAGTATTATTTATTATTGCAGTTGCTATTCCGGTTTTAAGCTGTTATTTTGTTTCAAAAAATGCAAATGGATATGCTTGGTACATGTTTAATGGTTTTGGAACTATTACAAATGCATTTGTTGCTGTTACAGTGTTTTTATTATTCTATAATATAAATAAAAAAATACCACTAATTGCACAAGTTATTTCTCAAATAGCAATATGTTCATTTGAAATGTATTTGTTTTCGAGTATTTTTGATAAAATTTATTACACAATTTTTGCGGAAAAAAGTTTAATATTTGTTGTATTTATGACTTTAATTAGTACTTATATTTGTGCTAGAATTTGGATTTGGATTAGAGATTTAATTTTTAAGAAATTATTGAAAATATATTGATAATAATGTGTTATAATATTAGTGAATTTATGATAAAATTAATAGATAATTAAGATAAAATGATTAAGATACGAAAGAGGAGAAATTAATGGCTCAAAAACAAGAAGTAATTCAATATCCACCAGAGCTTGTAGATAAGGAATTAGAAGTTGCATATGTTGGTCTTATGCACTTAAATCCAAAGTCAATCTCAAGATTTTATTTAGAAAATCATGAGTGTTGCTTTAGTGTTCCAAATCTATTAGATTTATATAAACTAGTAATATTTAGAGAAGGTCAAGCATATGTTGCAGAAGCTGTTAAAGGCCCATTCTCTTTCCCAAAGGTTACAGATGATACTCCAAAACATATTGATACTTGTAAAAGATATGCTACATCTGTAAAGGCAGATATAGAAGTAGTATTTCCAAAGATTAAAAAGCTATTTATGCTTAAAAAAGCATATTCAATAGCTCCTACAGAGCTTATTCAAAAGAAGATTCTTCAAATTAGAAAATATGCTCGTTATGAACAAATGACTATTGAAGAAATTCAAAGCAGAATAACAAATTTGGACTTTTTAAGTAGTATTAAAGAATCTGTTATGAATGAGTATGTTACAGAGTTTTTATTAACTGGCGAAAACAACCTTACAACTGGTATTTCTCTTCCATACCCAATTCTTACAAAGACTTTTAAAGGTTTTAGAAAAGGTGAAACTGCGGCTTTTGCTATGCCATCTAACTCAGGTAAATCGCGTTTTGTAGTTTCTATTATTTGTCATATAGCTTTTATTGAACATAGAAAAGTTTTGCTTATATCAAACGAAATGACAGAAGATAAAATGAAACTATGTCTTATTACAACAATTGTTAATACTCCAGAAATACAGGCTCTTCATGGCCAAAAACTTCACAAAAAAGAAGCAGAACTTCTTGCACTAAAATTTAGGCCAGATGAAGATAAAAAAGATCAAGTAGAATTGGATGAAGAAGGATTTATACTTCAAAGAGAAGGAGAAACTAGAGAAGAATTCAATAAAAGACTTGATGCAACTTCTCAAGAATATAGAAGTACAGTAATTGCAACAAATTGGGTTGAAACTCAAACAGATAATACTATATTTTTAGTATATACAGCAGATCATACAAATAATGAATTAAGAGATATCATTATGGACTATTATTACAAAGAAGGAATTGAATACTTTTTCTATGATACTCTTAAAACAGATATTGAAAATATTGGTAACGTTGAAGAAATCAAAAAGACAGCAACAGTTTTGTCTACAATAGCACAAAAATTTGAAGTGTTTATCGGATCGACATTGCAGCTTGCTGAAAGTTCAACACCACCATTAAGCATGAACATTAATGATATCGCTACTTCTAGAACAGTTAAGGAAGTTCTAGATAATTTATGCTTGATTAAAGAGATTAATAAATCTACTTTTGATGAGTATGAGGTTAGTGATGAACTCGATGTTGATGATGAAGAAAAAGATCATTTTAGAGATTTTGAAAAACCTGAAGTATTTAATACAAGATATTATGCTTGCGTTGTAGATAAGAACAGAGCAGGTGAAAAGCCTAGACTAGTATTTAGATTGAATCTTGACTATAACCAATGGGAAGAGTATGGATACTTAAGATTAAAGCAAAAGCCTATTGAATAAGGAGTTAGTTTTAGATTTATGGTAGATTTTAGTTTTGTTCTAATACAAATAATAGGTGCTATAGGATACACTCTATTATCAGCAAGTTTTTTTAGAAAAAAGAAGCAGCAGATATTATTTATGCAAATAATTGCAAATGTTTTTTTTACAATTCATTATTTTTTGTTAGATGGAATTACAGGTGCGATTAGTAACGTAATCGGATTATTGACATATACTTTTATTTATATTTTTGATAAAAATAAACTAGGAAAAGCAAAAAATATTTTCACTCTTATAATGATGATTATTTTACTGGTTGCTACTTTTCTAGCATATGATAATGTATTTTCTGTACTACCATTTATAGCTTTTTCTTTTACAATTATTTCTTTCTTAAATGGAAAAGAAGATGTTATAAGAAAATTTGGTATTGTTGCTGCAATTTGTTGGTTAACGTATGCAATAGTTTATGTTTCTTATGCAGCAATTGTATTTGAAATAATTACATTAATAGCTACTATCGTATCAATTTTTAAAACAAAAAACGAAAAAAGCAATTAACATAATGCATTATTCATATGTTTTTCTTGATTTTTTATAAAAAAAAATGTACGATATTATTTGAGAATAGTGCATTTAAGCATTATACAATTTTTATAAAGGAGATTTGATTATGGAAAACGAAAACAAAGGTAAAGGATTAGCAGTTGCATCATTAGTTTTAGGCATTGTTGCATTATTACTATGCTGGATTCCAATTATTAATTTTATGGCATACATTTTTGGAATATTAGCACTTATTTTTGGAATTATTGCAGTAGTTAAAAAAGCTGGATTAGGATTAGGAATTGCTGGTATTATCCTAGCTCTTCTTGCACTTTTAGGTGCTTACAATATCAATAAGAAAGCAGCTGAAGCTCTTGAACAAGGCCTTAAGGATTGGGCTAGTAGCATTTCAGGAGATTTCACTATTACAAATGATTCTGGTGAAGAAGTAAATGGTTCTGATTGGTTAAATTCTCTTATTTCTGAAGGAATTGATGAAATGAATAACCAAATTCAAGAAGGCGTTTCTGAATTTAGTGAAGGCGTAAACCAAGTAAATGAAGATTTACAAGAAGGACTTCAAGAAGGCGTTGAAAATATCAACGAAGGTTTACAAGAAGTTTTACCAGGTGAAGCTGAATAATTTAAAAATATGATAATTAGGGCAGGTAATTTGTTGAAAATTACCTGTTTTTTTATTATCATAAATAAAGAATAAAATAATGATGCAAGGTGATTTAATGAACGATAAAAAAGCGGTTATATTTGACTTAGATGGGACCTTATGGGATGTTACTGAATCTACATATATTAGTGCAAATAGAATTACACAAAAATATGGCCTAAAAGAAATAGATAAAGAGACAATTTGTCGAGGTTTTGGCACTAATAAAGAAGAGTCTGCAAAACTTTATTTTCCGTATTTAAATCTTAAAGAATCTTTAAAATATATTTATGAAATCGGCTCAACAAATATTGATTATTTAAGTCAATATGGTGGAATCCTATTTGAAAACGAAAAAGAAATTATTACTTTACTGAGTAAAAAATATGATTTATATATTGTTAGCAATACATCTAGAAACGAATATATAGAGGCATTTTTAAATAATTCAGGAATAAAAGATTGTTTCAAGAAGTATTTAGCAGCGAGTATGCTAAATATTTCTAAAGGAGAGGCGATTAAAAAAATAATAATAGAAAATAATATTAATAAAGCAGTATATATCGGTGATACAAAAAAAGATCAAATTGCGTCTAAAGAAGCTCAAGTTGAATTTATACAAGCAAAATATGGATTTGGAGAAGATTTAAACTATAAGTATTCAATTAATAAAATCTCGGAATTACCTGAATTATTGGAAAAAGTATTTTAAAAATATAGAAAGAGAGTGTTTGATTGATAAAAAAATATCAAATTATATTATGCGAAGGCGATATTCATAGCATAGATTTTCAAATATATAGTATATTATTTAGTGACAAAACGATTTTGCCATGTGGAGCAAATTCAATATTAAAAATAAAAGAAGAAAAATTGAAAGAAAAAGATGATGTTTGTGCAATTACGGATAGAGATCTTTTGACAGATGATTATATTAAAAAACTAAGAGAAGATAAAATCTTTTGCTTAAAAGTAAGAGCAGTAGAAAATATACTTGTTATAGACTGTGTGATGTGTCTTATTTGTCAAAAAGAAGGTATAGAAAACTACGAAAAAGTTATTAGCAATATAAAGAAAACATTGTTTTTAAAATATGGCAAAAAACTTAATAAAGAATTTAAAATAGAGATTAATGAAAATAATATACTGGAGTTTTATAATCCTAAAAAAGTAATTGATACAGTTGCTTTAATGCTTAATATGTCAAAAAAAGAGTATATAAGAGTATTCTTTGAAATATTAATTGAAAATGATTTGTTAAAGGAAAAAGTTAAAAAATTAATACTATCTGAATGATAATTAAAAGGAGTATAACCATGAAAGTATATTTAGTGAGACATGGACAATGTGAATCGAATGTTATTGGTAGATATAATTTTGTTAATGAGGATATAAATGAGACTGGCATTAAACAAGCCGAGGCCTTAAGAGAGAGGATAAAAGACATTTATTATGATGTT
>JAFWVJ010000008.1 GCA_017518295.1 Clostridia bacterium | reverse complement strand
GCAAAAGTAAAATATAAATAAATCCTTTGTAAGTATTGATATTGCTACAAAAGATAATATTTAGAAAGTATATAAATATTGTCTTTTGTGTGTAAGATAACAAAAAACTTGCAAAAATATAGAGATTAAGTTGAAAAGACACATAAAAGATGTCGCACAACTTAATCTCTTTTTATATCCTAAAAAGTTGGATAAATAAGGCAATTTAGACCTCACACATTTGAGTAATTATTAAAAATCAAATAATAATATATGTAGGATGTGCGATAAGAAAAAGGAGGTAAAAAATATGCGAATGTATTATACAAAACCAGAGTTAAAAGATTTATCACAAGGAGCAAGAATTGCTTTTGTACGACAATTTAGGAAAATGACACAAGATGATGTAGCATTTAGGTTAGGTGTTGAAGGAGTAAATAGAAGAAGGATAATGACAAGATATGAAAAGGGGCAGAGAAATCCAAATGAAGATAGAACTCTTGAAATATCTCAAATACTAAATGTAAATTATAATGCTATTAAAAGATATGACTTCAAAGAGCCAGTAGATATTTGCTACATACTTTTATGGTTAGACGAATTAATGCCAAAATATAAGATGGATATACCTAATTTATTTGATACAGACAATAACAATGTTGATGCTATTAAAAAAGTCCTTTCAGAATTGGAAATAATGCGAAATAAAAGGTCGAGTAAGGAAATATCCTATGAAGACTATATTGAATGGAAAATAGGTTATGAGGTGAGAAACGATGGATAAATTAGAAAAGATACGATTATCTCAAATAGATAATTTTAGTAATCATCCGTTCAAAGTAAACAATGACGACTCGCTGAAAGAACTAGCAGATAGTATTAAGGAAAATGGCTTGTTAAATCCAATAACTGTAAGACCAAAACCTAATGGAAGATATGAGCTTATATCTGGACATAGAAGAAAGACTGCTATGGAAAGTATAGGATTAGAAGAAGCAAATGCTATTATAAAAGAGCTAACAGATGATGAGGCTACTATTGAGATGGTAGATTCTAATATGTATAGAGATAAGATACTACCATCAGAGAAAGCCTTTGCTTATAAAATGAAATTAGATGCAATGAAGCATCAAGGAAAGAAAACAAAAACTTCGGACACCGAGTGTCCAAAGTTAACAACAGAGAAAATTGGCAGTAAAAATGGAGATTCAAGCACAACAGTTAAAAACTATGTGAGGTTAACATATTTAATTCCAGAGCTATTAAAGATAGTTGATGAAACTTATCTAAAAGAAAAGAAATTGCCTTATACAATGGGATTAAAACCTGCAGTTGAGCTATCATACTTGAATAAAGATGAGCAGATTTTAATACATAGAATGATTGTTTATGAGAATAAGACCCCAAATCACGCACAGGCAATTCAAATCAGAAAAATGAGTAAAAATAAAAAGCTTACCTTTGATAATATTGAAAATCTATTATGTGAGAAAAAAGGTAATCAGCAGGAACAGATACAATATAATAAAGACAAGATATATAAT
>JAFWVJ010000007.1 GCA_017518295.1 Clostridia bacterium | reverse complement strand
TGCACAAGCCGCAATCAAGTCTAAGGGGCAAAAGTAATCCCTTAAAATATGGGCTTTTAAAAGGTTTTACCTTATAACAATAAGCAAAAAAAATTAAATTATAAAACCGATGTTTCGATTTTGGTCGCACATTGGTTTTTTATTTTGGCATATGAAATAATCACTACGAGGTGGTTAATATGTTATCATTACGTTCAAAACCAGAACTAAAAGATTTATCTCAAGGTTCAAGAATTGCATATGTAAGATATTATAGAGGAATGACTCAACATCAAGTTGCTGATATGTTAGGAGTGCAACATGATAATAAAAGAAGAATCATGACTAGATATGAAAAAGGAAATAGAAATCCTAAAGAAAGTAGAACTAGAGAAATAGCAAAAATATTAAATGTAAGCTATAGTTCTATAAAACAATACGATTTTAAAGATATAAATGATATATTTTATATTTTAATGTGGATGGAAGAACTATATCCTAATTTTGGATTTAGAATGGATCTTCCAAACAACAACAAATTTAATAATGCATTATTAGAATGGAATAACATGAAAGTAATGCGAAATAATAAATCAATTTCATATGAGCAGTATTTAGATTGGAAGCTGTCTTATGAATTTGATGATTGCAGGTAGAAATACCTGTTTTTTTTATGCAAGAAAGGAATGATAATTATGCCAATAATGAAGAAAAAAGTTTATGAAAACTTTACCGTAGTAGATAACTATTATATTGATGATATAGAATGTAAGCCAGAATGTATGGGCTACTTAACTTATATGTTAAGAAAACCAGAGAATTGGAATTTTACATTTAAAAGTATTATGAAGGACTTAGGAGTAGGAGAAAGAAACGTTAGAACCAACATACAAAGATTAGAAGCTCTAAAATACATCAAAAGAGAGCGTTCTAGAGATGAAAATGGTAACTTTATATGGATTTATTATATTTATAATAAACCATACGATTTGGACCTTAATAAAGAGAATTTACCATATGTACGCTTTGGACATGTGGATGGTGAACATATCCAAACCGACCAGATAATAATAAATACTAATAATAATAAAGATAAAATAGATAAAACAGCAGAAGCTGAAATAATACCTGATGAAATTAATCATAATAAATTAACTCAAGAGTTAATAAATTTAAAATATATTGATGAGAAGGACCAAATGAGTCCTTTTTATTTTGACAATCTATTTAATGAGTATTTATTAGCAGGAAGAAAATATGTTGAACTATTTAGTGGAATTCATTATATAGTTCCAAGAGTTATATCTAATGGATTTAAAGATGAGAACGGAAACGATATTAAAAATAGATTTGCATATTTTAAAAGTGCTTTAGAATCAAATTTTTCCAAACTAGAAAATTTAGGAAAAGATTTATATCCTGATGATGACAGTTTCTGGAAGGATTTTGAAATATAGAGGGGAGGTGAATGGATGAATAAGTGTGAAGTAATTGCAATTGCGAATCAAAAAGGTGGAGTTGGTAAGACAACAACGACATTTAACTTAGGCGTTGCTTTAGCTAGTAGTGGAAGAAGAGTTTTACTAGTAGATGCAGATCCTCAAGGAGATTTAACAACTTATATGGGCTGGCATAATGCAGATAATTTACCAATAACTCTTTCAACTCTTATGGCTAGAAGTATAAATGATTTAGATATTAATTCAAATGAAGCTATATTACACCATAACGAAAATGTTGATTTAATACCAACTAATCTAGAACTTGCTTCAATGGAAATAAGTTTAGTTAATGCTATGAGCAGAGAATATACTATGAGGAATTGTATTGAAGAATTAAAACCTAAATATGATTTCATCTTAATAGATTGTATGCCAAGCTTAGGAATGATAACGATAAATGCTTTAGCTAGTGCAGATAAGGTAATTATTCCAGTTCAATCAGAATTTTTAGCAGCTAAAGGTATGAATCATTTGATGAATACAATTTTAAAAGTTAAAAAGAATATTAATCCTAGTCTAGATGTTGCAGGTATAGTTTTAACTATTGTAGATGGTAGAAGAAATTTATCTAAAGAAATAAGTGAAGAATTAAAAGAATCATATGGAAAAGTATTTAAGTTATATGAAACTCAAATTCCAAGAGCAGTTAAAGCAGCAGAGTCATCTAGAATGGGAGAAAGTATTCTTTCATATGATAGAAACAGTAATGTAGCAAAAAGCTATATAGAATTAGCAAAGGAGGTTTTAAGTGATGAGCGAATCAATAACAAAACAAAAGATTCCAATGAGCTTCAATCTAGATGATTTTTATACCACTCAAGAACAAAGAGATGACGAAAAAAAAGAAAAGATAGATGAAGTTAGTGTTTCACTAATTGATAATTTTAAGAATCATCCATTTAAAGTATTAGATAATGATGAGATGAAAACTCTTGAAAATAGTATTCAAAATAATGGATTGATGGAAGCTGTAATAATCAGACCTAAAAAAGATGGAAGATTTGAAATGATATCTGGTCATAGAAGATTAATGGCTTGTAAAAATTTAGGATTAGAAACTATTCCTTGTAGGATTAGAGATTTAACAGATGATGAAGCAACTATTTATATGGTAGATAGTAATCTGCATAGAGAAAAACTATTACCATCAGAAAAAGCATTTGCTTATAAAATGAAATATGAAGCATTACAACATCAAAGAAAAACTACTGCGACCCAGGTGAACACAGAAGTGCGCCCACTGGGCACAGTAGTTAGAAGTGATAATATATTAGCTGATGAATTAGGAGAAAGTGCAAGACAAATCCAAAGATATATAAGATTAACTAATTTAATACCAAAACTTCTAACTATGGTAGATAATGCAGAACTAAAAGAAATGCCAGCAATTGCTTTAAGACCTGCTGTTGAATTATCTTTTCTCTCAAAGGAAGAACAAAAAATGCTAGCAGAGTACATTGAATATAATTTTGTAACTCCTAGTTTGGAGCAAGCAATTAAATTAAAGGAATTGAGTAGAGGTGGAATATTAAGAGAAGAAAATATCGAAAAATTACTTGATGTTCCAAAGGCTAATCAAATACAAAAATTTAAAATTAGTGAAGATAAACTCTTCAATGTAGTTCCTAAAAACATTGAAAGAGATAAAGTAGAAGATTTTGTTATTAAAGCCTGCGAGTTTTACTCCAAGCATTTAAGAAACAAAGAACGAGAAAGATAGGTGATTTAAATGACATAAAAGTTAAACGCACCTCGTTTATACATTTGCATTATTTGAGACAACTCATATAATGCTAGGTAGAAAGGGATGATATCGTGAAAAAGAAAATTCTTATTGCTATACTAGCAGTAACAGTAGTTGCATTTATATCAGGATGTATTATTTTTAGAGATGAAATTGGAAAAATAAGACATCATATTTATCCAGTTAATAAAAAATATGAAGAAAAAAATACTGATAATGATTTAGAAAAAGCAACTAAAATTAAGGAAGAAGAAACTTCTACACAAACTGTGCAGAAGTCAGAAGAACAAACAGAAGAAATAAAAAATAACGAAGAACAAATAGAAAACAATTCAAATAAAAAAGAACCAACAAAAACTAATTCAACTAAGACATCTGAAAGTTCTAAAAGTACACCTAAGAATAATACTCCATCAAATTCAAATAATAATGGAGTAGGAAATTCTAATAATAGTGTTAAGCAAGAAGAAAAACCAGTTGTAGTTCAAAAACAGCCATGGGAAGAATTAGGATTAACAGAAGATCAATATAAGAATCAACCTATGTATTCTTGGGAAGAAGTTGATTTTAAAACTAAAGATGAATGTATGAATTATGGAAACGAACATGCAGAATATGGATTTGAATGTTCTGAAGTAACTAGTTGGACAAGAAGTCTC
>JAFWVJ010000006.1 GCA_017518295.1 Clostridia bacterium | reverse complement strand
TGCCCTGTTGAAAACAGAACAGTTAAGAGTGATTAACGATAATAGAGATTAACAATTTAAGTTATTCTGCACTTTTAATGATATTTTTAAGTTCTTCAAAACTAATCCCTGCAAGAGGATCCTTAATCAAACCCTTTTCTACAAGATTTGATTGAGTAATAGATTTGCCTTGGAGGTTAATTACATAACAAGGGTCAAAAGGCTGGAACAAATAATCATATCCAGTTATTGATGAGCAAAACACTATGTATTCTTTTTCAAAGTCTATCTCTACATATCTCTCGTCTATAATAAATGAACCAGATAAATCATTACCATGTTCTTGAGCTATAATGACTCTATTTGGTAAAGTATTATCTCCTTTTAAAATTTCAACAACGTCAAATCCATATAGATAGTCTTCATAATAGTTGTCTGAACTATCTAACTTTGGATTGTTAAGATCTCTAGCCCGATTCCATGTACCAACAAGATCTGTGAATTTACCAACCAAAATGAAATCGGAATGATTTATCATTTCCTGTAAACTAGTTTCAACCGCATAGTCTTTTATTGTATAGGAATATTTATACGATCCAAACACTGAAAGACCAAGAATAATACCTAAAAAAACAAAAGGTTTATAAAACTTTTTAGTAGCCATATGCACTCTTTTCTCCATTTATATCATCAGTTTGTGGCAAATATAGTAGCAAAAAAATTAGACAGATGAAGATTATTTAACAATGTGTAATAATATTTGTTTTTTTACATCCTCAAAAGAATAATTGTAGATGGATATTTCAGAACTGGCTGGATAATAACTGATTAAATAGTCAGCATATCCGTTGTTGTTCATTATGTAACAAGGATAAAATGGCTGTAAATAGTATGGATAGGAATTTATTTTGTCACAGAAAACTATATACTCACTATTAGTGCGAAGAGGCACGTAATTTTTACAAACGATATATTGCCCACCTTGTGTGTATGCGTGTTCTTGTACGATAGATATCTGTTTTAGAAACGCATTACCTTTTAACGTTTCCTTTATATCAAGTTGATAAACATATCCCTCATCTAGTTTGTTTTCTATTCTTGATAGATTAACTATTTCATTTGTACCTTGTATCGTTCCAACAAATATATAATCTGCTTGGTTAACCATTTCTTCCAAATTATTAATATAACAATACTCTCTACAATCATTGGTTCTTATAAGAAAACAATTAACTAATATGTACCAAACCAGTATTCCCAGAGAGAGAAATAGCAAGAATAGTCTTTTTCTTTTAATGTATTTCATTTTCTTGCTGTCCTTTGCTGATACACAGATAATATAAGGATAAAGTAGTCCAAATAACATAAACGAAAGAAGACATTCTGATCAATAGAGTCATATCTAAAGGACTGCAAATACTAAGCCCATACAAAGGACCATTAACAAGAAGTACCTCTGGATTCACAATTAAATATATTGTTATTTTATAAAAAATAGTATAGTTTACGAATAGATTAGCACACAGCATGACGGAATAAGCGATAATTGATCTTTGGATACATCGCTTTTTTTTCCCTTTTACAAGAATATAAGTAACTCCCGTTATGTATATGATAGTTGACATACAAGTTATATAGATATTGCTTGTTCCCATACCAAAATATAGAAATGAAACACATGCGGTGATGACATGTAGTAACAAGAGCCCTATAAGTAAGTCTGAATCATTCTTAGAAGAATTTACTTGCTGAATATGAAGAATCCGTTTACTTAATAAGTCGAGGTTTTTTTCGTTCTGGTCTATTTTAAGATTTAGTGACTTAAGGTTATTTGTTACATCACCTATTTTTCGACTAATTTCTTTGTCAGTGTTAAGTTCTCCTTCAAACAGTTCTTCTAAGGAAATGTTAAATTCATTTACAATATTTACAATATCTTCCATTGAAGGAAGAGAAATACCCTTTTCCCAATTTCTAACTGTACGTTCATTAACGTGCAGAAGTTTCCCTAGTTCCGTCTGGCTCAAATGTCTTGATGTTCTAAGTCTTAAAATAAATGCACTGATTTTATCCCTGTCAATTCGCAAATTGTAATACCTCTTATCTAGATTAATAATATCATTACACAACAATAATAAAGCAGAAAAATCATCCTTTTAGCGGAATAATCTTTCCTAT
>JAFWVJ010000005.1 GCA_017518295.1 Clostridia bacterium | reverse complement strand
TTCATTATTATATTCTTCTAATCTTAAATCGTGCTTCAATGCGTGACCCAATTGATTCAAATTTTGGATAGCATTATTTGCATAAGATGTAGTTCCACTTAAACTATTTTTTGCCGCTCTCCTTGCTTTTTTTGTTTTGTTCCCATCATTACCTAAATGACATGAATAAGATAGTTCCATTTAACCTCCTGGATTGACCTTTTAACTTTAGGCAAAAGTCATAACGCCCTATGGGTTTTGACATGCTATCAAAACACCGGCGAACTCTTACGAGTTGAATCATATTTGAAATAACTCAAATATGATATCTAACAACTACTCCAAAACGTGAAGTAGTTATTGGATGGTTATGAATAATGCAGAAGCATTATTGCTTATGACTTTATGCCAATATTTCTTCTGGGAAGAGTGGTAATCTAGGTATTAGGATAATCTTGTCAACGAGAGTTTTATTTTCGATTAGTGGTCTTTCAATCACACCTGCAAAATTATTATGATAATTTATTTGTTCAAAGATATTTATCATTTCTTTTTTAGAGTATGTTTGATTTTCTAATTTTGTTTTTGAAAATATTTTGTAATCTTTTTCTAGTTCTGGCAACTCTGAAATATCAACTTGTCCTTCATAATGAAAACCGAAGTTATTGTCTTTTAGAATTGTATATAAGTATTCAATATATTCTTTAGTATTTTGATTTATAAATTGTTCTGTAAATTTAATATTTTTTATTGTAATGTTGTAGAACTCATCTCTTTCAATTTCTATAACTGAAATACAATCATGTATTATTCTTTTTCGAGATTCTTCATTAATTGCTTTCCACATATCTGATAATGCAAGTTTGTTTGGAAATTCCACATATTCTCCGTTAATATTGCCGTTATATTTTTTTATAATATCGACAATATATTCTTTAGCAATGTTTTCTGGATCCAAACTACTTTTTTGTTTTCTTAAACTATCAATATCTTTTTTTAATTTATCATTTCTCTTGTTAATGGCTTCAACATTTATATTTGATTCTAAATATAAATCTACCAAACGTTTTTCTTGTTCTTCCAATTTACTAATTGCTTTATCAATTTTATCAATTTCTTTATTAGTTGAAGTATTTGCAATCATTATTTGTTTATCCATTCCGTTCATGTATGCAGTTAACTCATCTAATACTCTGATAAGTGCTTTTTCTATTTTTCCACAATTATAATGATAACCATATCCCTCACATTTTGTATTCTTACATCTTAGATGAAAATAAACTTTTCTTTTTCCATTTTCATCTTTATATGATTCGGAAACAGAAAGAATTTCATCACACAAAGGACATTTAACAATCCCATTGAATAGGTGAACATATTGGCCATAATTACCATGTTTATTTCTAACTATAGTTCTTCTTGTTCCATACCACATATTTTGATCAACAATTGGTTCACAATAATCTTCAACTACTAAAATATCTTTTGCTTTTCTTTTGTATTTTCCAAATTCAAAAATACCAATATAAATTTTGTTGTTAAGAATTTTTCCAACTCTATCAGTTCTCCAAACTCCAGTCTTTGTATTTAGATAAGCATGTTCTTTGTTTAATATTTTTGCAATATTGTTCATTGAATTTCCTTCATAGCATAATTGAAAGACTCTTCTTACTGAATTGGCTTCAAGTTCATTTATTTCTAAATGACCAGTTTCTTTATTTCGAGTATATCCAAATGGTGCTTTAGCTGGATGTACTTTTTCAAGTGCCATTTCATCTAATGCTCTCTTAGTTCTAGCTCCGATCTCCTTTCTTTCACGTTGCCCAAAAACTAGATTCATTCCAAACATCATTTCACCATTGGCAGTTGAAATATCATAAGGTTCTAATATGAGTTCTATTTTAACATCATTTTCCTCACAATATTTTAAGAGCCAAAAACCATCGAAATTGTCTCTTGATAGTCTGTCAGTTTTAACAGCTACAATACAATCTAGCTTATGGTCGTTAATATCTTTAAGAAGTTTTTGCATAGCAGGGCGCATTAAAGTTTTTCCTGAGTGTCCAGCATCGTCGTACACACCAATAATTTCATAATTGTTCTTCTCACAATATTCTTTTATCATTCTCATTTGAGAATCAATTGAATAACCATTATCTCTTTGATCATCAGTTGATACTCTAACGTATATTCCGGCTCTAATACTCATTACATCACATCCTT
>JAFWVJ010000001.1 GCA_017518295.1 Clostridia bacterium | reverse complement strand
CCAAGACCAACAAAAATACCTGCAATAATTGAGTCTCTTAAAAATTGTTTTCTATGATATTCTAATACTCCCATATACATATCAACCGCTGCCTTTTGAAAATTAAATGAATAAATAGTTTTAGTATTTGTAACACATTCTGATAAAATACCTCCAGCTTCAACATTTGCTTTTACTCCTCTTTTTCCAGAACCATTATTAAGGCCTCTTCTTACTATAATTGCAATTGCAATAAAAGGTACAAAACAAAACATAACTAATGTTAATCTATATTCATAAATGCATCCTAAAATTAATCCAAGAACAAAAGTAAAACTACATTGAACTGTTGAGCCTACAACCGACATTACTAAATTATTTAATTGCATGGTATCTATAGATAAACGAGTCAATAAAGCTCCTGGAGCATTTTTAGTTATATCATAAAAAGACATATGAAATTGTAAATATTTTTTAAGTACTTTTTTTCTATATATACGACATAATGCACATCCAATTCTTGTGAACATCCAAATCATTAAGAAATTAAATAAACCTTGTAAAACTGCTAGTCCTAAGAATATCAATCCAAATTTTAAGCCTTTATCATATCTTAAAGTTTGATATGATGAATTTAAACCATTCATCGCATGTGCCATCACTAATCCGTTAAGAGGCTGAGAACAACCTACTCCAGCTGCCCCAATTATAGCAAGAACTAAAACACCACAATGTTCACGAGTAACTTCTTTTATAACTCTACAAGGATTAACTTTAATAGAATCTTCTTCAGTATATATTTCCTCATCTTTTCTTTGAAATTGAACTTCTTCATCAGTATTTCTTCTCTTTAAGGAAGATTTTTTTGATTGCATTTCCATTTCTTCTTTTGTCTCTATTTCATCTTGGGCTAATTGTGATCTAACTAATCCAGCATAATATCCATTAAGTTCTAATAATTGTCTGTGTGTTCCTTGTTCAACAACATGTCCTTCTTTAATTGCATAAATTAAATCAGCATTTTTTATAGTACTTAATCTATGTGCTATAATAACTGTTGTTACATTTTTTTGAGAAATATTATCTAATGCTCTTTGTACTTCCTTTTCTGATTTATTATCTAAAGCTGATGTTGCCTCATCTAATATTAATATTTTTGGTTTACATAAAATTGCTCTGGCAATTGCAATACGTTGTTTTTGACCACCAGATAATTTACTTCCTTTTATACCAACAACATAATCTAATTGGTCAGGTAATTTGGAAACAAATTCTGTAGCATAGGCTTCATCACAAGCATTTTGTATTAATTCATCGACATCACCTAATTCTCTTATTTGTTCTTCTCTTCCAAATATTAAATTATCTCTTATTGATTTATTGAATAAAACAGGCTCTTGCTGTACATAGCCAATTAAACTTCTAAGATATTTTACATCATATCTTTTAATATCCATTCCATCAATATAAACTTCTCCTCCTGTTGCTTCATATAATCTTTCTATAAGATTAACTGTAGTACTTTTACCACATCCTGACTCTCCAACTAAAGCTACTTTCTTACCTGGTTCAAATGTTAAATTAAGATGTTCTAAAATTACTCTTTCATTAGGATCAGATGGATATATAAATTTAACATCTTTAAATTCAATTCTTCCTTGAACAGTATCTCTTGGAGGTTTTTCAACAGATTGAGAAAAGTCCATTTGAGGTTCTCTTTCATAAAGAGTAAAGTAATCAGATGTAGCAGTACATGATTCTTGAATAATTTTTAAATTTGGTGCAGTTAAACCAATACCCATAATTCCCATAAGAGTACAAAATGCTGCTGTCATAACATCAGCTCCTTTAAAATCTCTTCCTTTGTTTGTATTAATGTCTTTTCCAATTAATGTTCTTCCATAGAGAATCGCGATAACAAAACAACAATTTAATAACGTGATTAAGATACCAATACATATTGCTAATCTATATACAGTTCCAAGATCTAATTGATAGCATAATTCAACTTTTTCATTAAACCTTCTTGTTTCGAATTCAAAGTTGGCAAAGGAGGCAACAGTTTTAATATTATATAACATTTCTTCTGCTAAACCACCTGCCTTCTCCCATGTTTTTCTACCCATAATAATGCCAGTTCTAAGTGCATTAACTAAAACTAAAACATCAGCAATAATGAAAGGTGCGACACAAAGCATAACTAAAGAAATTTTCCAAGAAGTAATAAATGCAAAAATAAATGAAATGATACATTGACTCACCATAGTTATAATTTGTCCAAATTTTTCTCCTATACCCATCTCAACTTGTTCTAATTGAGCTTGAACTTTTGTAGCAAACTCGAAGGCATTATTTGCATCAAACCATCCTTGTTCCTGAGATAAAATAACTGTAAAATAATTACGTTTTAGACGATGGCACATTCTACT
>JAFWVJ010000004.1 GCA_017518295.1 Clostridia bacterium | reverse complement strand
TATTCCATTATTTACTGATGTTGTTGCTGTTTGCCAGTTGTGTCCTAATGCACTTCCTACATTATTGTATTGATTTGTATCTTTTGTTGTACATCTTGAACACTTCTTATAATATACTGCTGCCGCTGTACATGTTGCTTCAGATTTTATTCCATTATTTAATGATGTTGTCGCAGTTTGCCAATTGTGTCCTAATGCACTTCCTACATTATTGTATTGATTTGTATCTTTTGTTGTACATCTTGAACATTTCTTATAATATACTGCAGCTGCTGTACATGTTGCTTCAGATTTTATTCCATTATTTACCGATGTTGTTGCAGTTTGCCAATCATGTCCTAATGCATTTCCATTTTCATATGTTGTAGTTCCTTTTGCTGTACATCTTGAACATTTATAATAATAAACTGCTTTTGCTGTACATGTTGCTGCACTCTTTAAATATGTATCTGTTGCTGTTTTTGATGAATAATCATGTCCTAATGCTGCTACACTTTCTGTTCTTGTCGAACTACATACTGAACAAGTATAAGTTTTAACTCCATTTGCAGTACATGTTGCTGCTGTTGTAACTGATCCACTATTCCAAGTATGATTTGGTCCCGACCATTGAGCATATAAAGTAATATTACTTGGATTAGTATTTGCTGCTTTTACTTGAGCACCAGCTGCATATGCTGTTCCGCTTCCATCTGCTTTAGTGTTCCAACCTGTAAATGTATAACAATCTGCTGTTATTGCACTAGCAGCATTTGCTTTAGTTGTATATTTCATTGTAGAACTCGTTGGTGCAGTTCCATGACCATTTGCATTATATGATAATGTTGCAGAATTTTCTGTCCAATTTGCTGTATAAGTTCTATTTCCTGTACTTCCTTTTGCAATTGTTACTGTCTTATTTGTTGTTCCAGTTAATCCAGTTCCTGACCAGCCAGCAAATGTATAACCAGTTCTTGTTGGATTATTTAATGTAATTGCATTTGATTCAATTGTATAGCTTGTTGGATTTGCAGTTGCTACAGTTCCACTATTTAATGTATAACCAATTGTATATGTAACCACGTTCCATCTAGCATACAAAGTTGTTGCTGAAGTTTTGTTCCAAGTTCTAGCACTTGTTCCATCAGCTTTATAGTATTGTGTACCACCACTTGTTGCATCATAGTAACCTTGGAAGGTATATCCAGTTCTTGTTGGCATTGTGGCACTTGGCATATTACTTCCATAAGTAGCTGTTACACTATTAGATCCGTCACTTCCATTTTGCTTATTGAATGTAACAGTATATGTATTTGCTTGCCAATTAGCTGTATAGCTTCTATTTCCTGTACTTCCTTTTGTTATTGTTACTGTCTGGTTCGCAGTACCAGTTAAACCTGTACCCGACCAGCCAAGGAATGTATAACCAGTTCTTGTTGGATTATTTAATGTAAATGTTGCTGTTTCTATATTATAACTTGTAACATTAGTTGCCGAACCACTATTTAGTTCGTAACTAATTGTATAGTTTTGTGGTCCCCATTGTGCATACAAAGTTATAGCACTTGGTACAACATTTGCAGCTTTAACTTGTGCTCCAGCTGCATAAGCTGTTCCACTTCCATTAGCTTTTGTATTCCATCCATTAAATGAATATCCTGTTGCTGTTATTGCACTAGCAGCATTCGTAGCTGCTGTATATTTCATAGTAACATTTGCTGGTGCAGTTCCATGTCCGTTTGCATTATATTTAAGTGTTGCTGTTTTTTCTTTCCAAACGGCATAAAGATTTAAGTTATCATTTTTATAGTATTTGTCATTTCCAGAATACTTAACAGTAGTTCCATTACTTGATGTATCCCATCCCATAAAATCATAGCCTGTCTTAGTTGGGATTGTACTATCTATTGTGTATGGTACTCCAAGTTTTTTACTTCCATTACTTGGCCCATTGCTTCCACCTTTTAAATCGTAATTAACTTGATATGCAAATTCATCATTATATGGAGGCGTAATATTTCCATTTTTATCTTCAATTATCAAATAAACTTTTTTATATCCGTCACTATTTGATAATGTCCAATTTATTCTTTTAGTATTAGCTTCATCAGTTGCAGTTAGTGAAGAGTCTGTCCAATTAATCCAATTAACATGTGTTAAATCATTTTCATTGGCTATTGCAATTCTATTAACTCCAGAATCTTCATCTTCTGCTCGTATCTCTAATACTATGTTTTTTGAGCCTACAGAATCGGAATTATCACTTGCTCTTTTTGTATTTAGTACTTTCATTCCTCCAGTTGGTGGATCTAAATCCACAGCATACGATGTACTCATGCAAATGCAAAACATTAGTGATAGTACTATTACTAAATTCATCAAACAATGTTTTTTGGTTATTTTCATTTGTCTACCTCTTTAAAATAAATTTTTATTTTACATCTACTTTCCATAGTCCGTGTTTATTACACATTGCATATACAGTTGCTCCAGGTTTATATGCAAATTTTGCAACTGGTTCATCGCCTGGTTTTAAATTTACTCTACATACTCTATTTTCATATACATGTGCAATCCATTCAATATAGTGATCTTCATCCATTGGATGTGTTACTTCACCAACTTTTACTTCTATAATATCTCCTTTTACTTCATAAAAAGGTACATGTTTTTCAACTGCTGCATCTACTGTATTTGCAGTTATTTCTCTCATGTCTTGTCCGCAACATGTTAAGCTTCTACATTCTCCATTTAAAATTTCAACTTCTTCTCCGCACATATCGCACTTGTATATTACTAATTCGTTCATATTAAAACCTCCTTAATTTTTTCTAATCGCTTTTATCATAATCAAATCTACTAATAAATTACATATAAAATAAATTGGCACAATAAAGAAAAATGCTAAAAGTGATAATCCTAATGCCCACCCTAATGCTTCTTCATTTGAGTCGCCTGAAACACTTATAATAATTAAACAAATAATTACAAATAGTATTTGTGCTAATGTATTCATAACTGTCGCTCTACCTAGCGAAATCTTTTTAATAAAAAAGTGAGGAACAAAAGCAAAAAATATATTTGCAATAAATATACCAATAAATCCAGCTAAATATAAATTTACGTTATTAGAATATAGCAACAAAAACGCTAAAACAATACTAACAATTTGTAGTAGTGTTCTTATACCCATAAATATAATTCCATTTAATGTCTTGTTATCTTTTGCATTATCCATATCTCTACTCTCCAATAATATTATTTTTTGCAAATCTCCAAGAGTCTTTGCACATTTGTTCTAAATCTCTTGTTGCTTCCCAACCTAATTCTTCTTTTGCTTTTGTTGGATCTGCATAACAAATTGCAATGTCTCCAGGTCTTCTTGGAGCTATTTCATATTTGATTTTTAAATCATTTGCTTTTTCAAAAGCATGCACAATATCTAATACAGAATATCCTTTTCCTGTACCTAAATTATATATATTTACTCCAGTAGTAGTTCTTGCTTTTTCAACTGCTTTTAAATGACCAAGTGCTAAATCAACTACATGAATGTAATCTCTCACACCTGTACCATCTGGAGTATCATAATCATTACCAAAAACATTTAAGTGATCTAATTTTCCAACTGCAACCATATTTATATAAGGCATCAAATTATTTGGAATTCCATTTGGATTTTCTCCAATTTCTCCACTCTCATTTGCACCTATTGGATTAAAGTAACGAAGAAGCATTACACTCCAATCATTATCTGCAGCATATACATCTTGTAAAATCATTTCTATAAATAATTTTGTAGTACCATATGGATTTGTTGTATGAAGTGGGAAATCTTCTTTTATAGGGACTGTCTCTGGACTACCATAAACTGTCGCTGATGAACTAAAAACTATTTTTTTACAATTATGATTTCTCATAACATCTAATAATACTAAAGTTCCGCTCACATTATTATGATAATATTCAATTGGTTTAATACAAGATTCACCAACTGCTTTTAAGCCAGCAAAATGAATTACTTCTTTTATATCATTTTCTTCAAACACTTTATTAAGTGCTTCTTTATCTAATATATCTGCTTTGTAAAATTTAAAATCTTTATTAGAAATGTGTTTTATTTTATCTACCATTTCTATTTTGCTATTGCTTAAATTATCTACTATAACTATATCTTCGCCTGCTTTTAATAATTCAATTGCAGTATGACTTCCAATATAGCCTGTGCCTCCAGTTAATAATATCGCCACTAAAAGATCACTCCCCTTTTTAATTCTCAAATTATTTTATCATAATTAATCATTGTAAACAACAAATCAATTTAATAAAAAAAGACGTCCAAATTTGGACGTCTTTTTTATAATTAGACATGTCTTGTAAAAGCATTCTTTCCACCAAAAGCACAAGCCTTCGCACAAACAAATCCAGGGAATGTGCAACGCGCGCCTTTTGAATAAGGAAGAAGCTCTTCATATACTTGAGGAAACTTTTCTCTAGTAGCTTCAATATACTTATCGATAGTAGCTTTTGTCTGACATGCAATCTCAAGCTGAGCAGCTCCACAAAGACGTTCATAAGCTTTCAAAACAAGCATATCAGGTGTGCCTCTTTCGCACACATTGATAAGCATACCTTGAGGAACATTTTTGTACAAAGATTTAATATCAGTAAGCCATTCTTTTTCAAGATAAGTCCCACGAATAATAGGCGGTACAAAAAATTCAGGAACGCTAAGCCAGCTCATCTCATAATTAATGGTCTTATGTCTTTGCGCTTGAGCAAGTTCAGAGAAAGTCGCTTTGTAGTTAGTGCAATATACTTCACCAAAGTAATCTTCTCTCATCCTAGGAGCAAGCAGAGAAAAACCTCTATTCTTTCCACTAGTATTAAGATTTTCGATTTTAATCTCTTCAGGAATCGCTGCCAAGAAATCAGTAAACACCTGCTTCATCTTCGTGTCAAAAATATCATCACCTGCTTTTGCAATGTACTGCTCTGCCCAATAGATGATATAGTTCCACTGCCTCAAACTACACGTATATTCCATATCAGTAGCAGGAGTAAAAATAGAAATCAGATATCTTGCATTTTCTTGAGCAAGTTTAGTAGCATAAGTATCATCAAAATCTGGATAAACTTTTTTTATCTGCTCCTTATAAATTTCAATCCACTTTTCATAAAGCGGTTCTTCATCTTTAGAAGGAGTCATGTGAGTATATCTTGCAGACTTTTCTGAAGTACAATAAACCTTTTCATTATTCAAAAACATTGCCAAAATCTTAGGAATACCTTCAAGAGCAAGAGAGTAAAAGATATGACCAAATACGCTATGATGTCCTCTCTTAATACAACCATTTGCTCTTCTAATAGATACATCTTCAGGTTCAGCAAACAGATCATCCAAATTAGTTTTTTCGTAACAGATACCAGCAGATTTACCAGAGTACAAAAGTGCATCTTCTTTAGAAAGTATAGACCCCGGGGTTGTGGAAGCAAGAACACGAATCCTCATAACAAAAGTATCTCCTTTCGTTTTAAAATCTAATTAATTGTCTAGATCAAATGAAATATCTATAGTGCAAATAAAGTTTATTTTACCTAAATTAAGATGTCAATAAAGTTACTTTTTATTATCGAATTATGTAATATGATAAAAAAAAAGAAACCTTTAAAAAGGTTTCTATTTGGAGCCAACGACGGGATTTGAACCTGCGACCTGCTGATTACGAATCAGCTGCACTACCAACTGTGCTACGTTGGCGTTTCTAAAAAATTATATACTAGTAAAATAATATTTTCAACAAAAAACATGTTTCATAATATATAGTTCCGCGGTTTACATATTCTTTTGATTATGTTGACTTGCTGCCACTTTTATGATATAATTCTCTCGATTAAATCCCTATATTGGGTATAGTCTTTTATAGTACTATACCAGTTTTTTCGGTTTCATTTAACAAAAAAGAAAGGATGAAAAAAATGCTACTTTGTAGACGGAGAGACTTAGGATTCGTAGGTATCAAAATTGATTATGACACTTCCTTTGTTAATGGTACCCATACTTATAACTGGGAGGAAACAAATGGTGAAGCTGCTATAACGAAACTGCAAGAACTCGCTCAGAAACCTATCAAATGTTTTTTAAGAGTTGTTATGTGCACAGGAGATGGCTTTGCTTGTGATGACGCTATAAAGATTAATCATGCATTTATTGATGAAAAAGGTATTCCACACGTTTCTTTTGATTTTTATGATAATGGTACTATTATGGGCGGCACTTATTATTGTTTAAATGGCTGGGGCGTAAAAGAAACAAAAGAGGTTAATGTCAAAGAATACCATCTTGATGGAGATACTATTAAAAACGAGCGAACTGTTAAACAATTACTTTCTGCTGGATCCACAAGTTTTGATGTAGTCTTAGAAGATGGCAAAATCATTACTGCTGATTCTATTAGACGTATTTGGCTTCCTCAAAAAGAAGTTCCAGGTCATTTCCCATTTGAGACAAGAATGATTCCTACTGGTGATGTCAATTTCGTAACATTTGAAGGCATCAAGTACTGTGTTAAGTATTCTACTCATTCTTTTTGATTACTCTTTTCTATCCTGCCTAAAGTGAAAGGAAAATAAAAAATGTTTGATCGCCCTTATTATGGTTTCGTAGGTATTGGCGTAGAACTTGCTCCAAACGATGGCAAAAAGCATATATATAGAAAATACACTGGAGAAGCTGCAATTAAAAAATTGCAAAAACTCCAAGAAAAGCCTGTTCGTTGCTACCTTAATTTTCACATCTGCGCCACAGATAAACCTTTTTCAGTGTTATGCTCAAGAATTAACTATGCTTATTTAAATGAAGAAGGATATCCTGAAGTATCATTCGATTTTCATAATACTGACTTAATTAGTATTTCTCCAACATATTACTTAAAAGGATGGGGTACTAAAGAAACCAAAGAGGTTGCAGTCAAAGAATACCACATTAAAGGAGATATACTCAAAAAAGAATGGTTAGTTAAAGATTTGATTCACGATGGAGATAGTTGTTTTGACGTAGTTTTAGAAAATAGCGAAATCATTTCAAAAGACTCGATTAGAGTTATCTGGGTTTCTGAAAAAAACAAAATAAACTTCATCACATATGAAGGTATCATGTATTGCGTTAAATAACCAATATAAAACAAAACACCCTTGCACAAAATATTGTGCAAGGGTGTTTTATTATTTACAATACAATCATTGTGTACGTCTTCATGAATCTTGCCATATCATTGATGTCTTCAAAGTCCAAAGAAAGTGTCACATGATGCAGTTTGTGAACCACATTTCCATTTTGTACTTCCCGAACTTTGTGTACAAGTGCATATGCTTTTGCTTTGCAAGCAATAGCAGCCTTGCATATCTGACTTGATTCACTATTATTCTCCATTTTGTAATACTCAGCAAGTTCAGAAAGGGATCTACTCCCAATCTTATTCCTTGTAGTCGGCAGGACTACTGCGATGGTAATCACTTAAAAATTTCTCCTTTCCATTTATTACTCTCTTGTTCATTCCTCCAAAGAATTCATTTTTTACAGCTAATGTGTCGAAGCTTATGTCGTAGATGTGTACTTCTTTTTCATATACAATATCTTCCTTGTGATGATGTATCATACAAAAGTACGCATTTACTCGGCTTCGCCTGATGTAATATTGGTAACGGTTCATTATGGGATCAACGTAAGGTTTTTCGTTAAGTGGAGATGTCGGAAGAATAATCATTACTAATCTATCCGATCTAGCATCACTAAAAGAAAAATAAGGCTTAAGAGCAATATAATGGTCATCCATAGTAGTAATTTCATAATCAGTAAGTAATAAATTGTCTTTACAATCTCTTGGAATACCAAAAACTTCAATCAAGAGCTTTTGTTTCCTTCCCAATCCAGTTTTTAAGAAGATTTTTACGCTTTTATGCTCCCGACAGTACTGAGTTTTAAGTGTAGTCTCTCTCAAATTAACATAGAAATCCATGAACACACTCCCTCCATAATTTAAAGTGTATATATAAAAGTATCTAGTTTCGGGCCTATTTTATCATGATTTACATAATTTTTCAATGTTTTTGGTAAATTTTATGTAAATTTGCCTTTTTTATTGTTATTTTGCTATATAGATGTTATAATTGTCGCGAATTCAATACTTTCAGGTAATCTACTATGTATAGGAGGTATTAAAATGCGGCTTCTTGAGTTACTTTATGTCAAGTACAGAATGAAAGGCGTTAGCCACGCTACTTTGAACCCAGAAGGGCCTGGAGCGGTCAGAATTCATCTGATTCCTCCTAAGTTTTCTATAATCGATGCTATTATCCATCATTTACGACCCGAATCTGTGGCTATTATCAATGGTCAAGACATTATTCCTTTAAGTATTTCTTGGGCTATTTTATTAAACAACTTTTTAAAAGAGTTAAACTACTATTCGGAAGAACCCATAACCAAGAAAGATATTGAAGGAATTATTAATTCTTGCACTATGGATACTACACTGATTTATCCTTCAGTATCTCAAAAAGAACTCAAAAAAGATCTTAAGAGAATTATTGACTGTCTCTACTCTGTAGCAACTGGAAATGGACCTACAGAAGATATTGGTTACAGATCATTGGGTGAATATGCTCCTTTCATGAGTGCTCCTCATCGTATGGATCTCATGATAAGTTCTATGGAAAAAGATGGGATTTGGAATTGTAACCAGCGTTGCATTCACTGCTATGCTGCTGGCCAAATTGAATCTAATGTTAAGGAACTTTCTACTGAAGAATGGAAAATTGCAATTGATAAATTAAGAGAAATTGGAATTCCTCAAATCACATTTACTGGTGGTGAACCCACTGTAAGAAAAGATCTTGTAGAATTAGTTGATTATGCAAAGTGGTTTGTAACTCGCCTTAATACAAATGGAATCTTGCTCACAAAAGAACTTTGTAAAAAGCTTTACGAAGCAAGCTTGGATAGTGTGCAAGTTACTTTGTATTCTTCCAATCCTGTAACTCATAATCGTCTTGTAAGAGCCAATACTTTTGATAAGACTTGGGCTGGCATTCAAAATGCTATTGAAGCCGGTCTCAACATTAGTATCAATACTCCACTTTGCTCATTCAATGCAGATGAATATGAAGATACTCTCGAAGCTCTTCATAAAATTGGAGTAAGATACGTTTCTTGTTCTGGTCTTATCATCACAGGTAATGCCAAAAAATCTGAATCTACAAACACTCAGCTTACAGAAACTCAGATAACCCACACTATTGTTGAAGCTGCTAACTATTGTCATACACATGGCATGGAACTTAGCTTCACTTCTCCTGGATGGGTAGACCCCAAAAATCTTGAGAACATGAATTTGAATCCTCCTACTTGTGGAGCTTGCCTTAGCAATATGGCAATTGCTCCTAATGGAGATATAATTCCATGTCAAAGTTGGCTTAATAAAGCTGATGTTTTGGGTAACATCTTATCTTCTGATTGGAAAGATGTGTGGAACAGGAATAATTGTGTTGCAATAAGAGATTATGCCAGTCAGGATTTAGGAAAGTGTCCTTTTAGAGAAACTTATGTTATGCATGGAGTGTCTTAAGATGGAAAAGAAAAGAGAAAAAATCAAACTTGATTACAAGTATTATATTTTTCTATTTGCTTTTCTTACTGTATTTGTATTTTTTATTTGTTCGACTTTCAGTCATTCTTTTGCAGAAGGAACAAATAGTCTCGAGCAAATAGATGAACATGAGTATAATATGTCCCATCTTGATCAAATTGAAGAATATACTATAAAAGTAGTCCCTCAAAATGATGGCACACTTGATATTATTTATCATATCAGGTGGAGAGTATTAAATGATCAAAAAGAAGGACCGCTTACTTGGGTCAAGATAGGTATTCCAAATTCTCATGTTGAAAAAATAGTAAGTGATTCTGCACATATAAAAGATATTCGTTACTATAGCAGTGGCGGCGACTATGTAAGAATCGATTTCTTAAATAAATATCTTGCCGGCCAATCAGTAGATATTGATTTTTCTATTCATCAATCATATATGTACACAATAGATAAAGAAAAAAATGAGTGTATATATAATTTCACTCCTGGTTGGTTTGATGAAATTGATGTAGATAAAATCACTATATACTGGAAGTCAAAAGATGTAAAAATGAGCACTACTCAATCAACCGAAGGAGAATATCTAGTTTGGACAAAGTCACTAAAAGCTGGTGAAAAGCTCAGCATCACAGTAAAGTATGATTTAAACACATTTACTCTTGATGAAAATAAACAAGCAACAAGTGGAGTAAATGGATGGGTTGTCATTGCAATTGTCACTGCAGCGATAATTATTGTTTTGATAATCATACTTCTGGTTGATCATTTTGGTGGAAGCTACCATTCAGGAAGTGGATTTGGTGGTGGCCATCATATGTACATTCACCATTCATCTTGTGCAAGAAGTTCTTGTGCTTGCGTAACTAGCTGTGCATGTGCCTGTGCTTGTGCGGGAGGTGGACGAGCTGGCTGCTCAAAGAAAGACTTCTACTCTAAAAAGTATGCAAATATAAAAGATATTAGAGAAGCTTTGAAAGAATAATTTCTACAACAAATAAAAAAGACTGGATTAAAAATCCAGTCTTTTTTATTTGCAAAAATTAAATGATAAGATACTGACTAAAAACAATATCAATAATATCTTTACAACTTCTTTCTACTTTATTATAAGAAATAATAGAAATACTTTGTTCACTATATTCTCGTTCAATATAGTTTGCAAAGTTAAGAACTCCCATTGATTTCCACTTATCATAAAACATAAAATTCATGATAAGAGTATCAACTTTATATACAAAACCTTCTTTCACATCAAGAAAAAATTCTACAGCTTTACCATATTCATTATAGATATGACAAAGTCCTGAAAGTCCATGATGATTTGTAAGATCAACATCGTGAGGAGCATAAAATTGTCCCCACAAAATAGCATTATCTACGCAAATTCCGCCCCGAGTATAAGCATAAAGTAACAGGCCTTTTTCTTTCAAATAATAAACTGCTTCTTTTTCGATAATCTTATTATCGCCCTCAAATTCAGCATAATAACCACGTACAAGACCATAGTCTTCAACTATTTTAATATAGTCATTCCATGAGATCATATTAAAAGAATCATGATGTTCCCGAAAGTAGTTATCACGTCTTGCATCATCTTCAATTATATTCTTAAACTCAAGTAACTCATTTTTTTCTTTCTTATAAATCAAAGTCATAAATGCCCCTCCTTAAAAAAATTCGTTGAGGCTAATTGCCATTCTTTAATTCTAGGGTATTGTAGCATGATTTGCATAAAATATCAATATACTGCTTCATGTAATTTTTCAACATATATGTCATTTTCATACAATAGAAAATACAAATCATAAAGTTCATATCCAGAAACATCATATAAAAGCTCATAAATATTATCATTATTTAAATCAACTAACTTTAGATTAAAGTTTAATGTTGTACCAACCATACTGTAATCCGAATTATTTACATCATCTATAGATGTGAAACAGCTGTCTAGTAAATTTATTTTATCTCCATCTTTAAAGATTATGGCTGAAAATCCTCCATACATTTTTAGAAATTCTTCTATTAAATCATATCCTTTAGATTCTTCATTTGCTTTATCAATTAAATCAGTATCATTCGAAACCACGACAAATATTTCTTCTTCTTTTCCATCATTATTTAAATCTGCTTTGTAATATTCATCTATATGATATGGAATATCTTTACTAACTCCATTAGCTATTAATTGTTTTTCAATATAATTTATAACATCATCTGGTAATTTATTTATATCTCTTTCTTTTATAAATTTTAGATCATATTCCGCATTTGTAGCAATTACACTTACAACATCTAAAAAATTAATATTAGTTAAATTATATATCATAGATTCATTTAGTTTTTCATCTAATGAATTTGGAATTAAAAATTCATATTCATAGTCGTTATTATTGCTTGCAAACCTACCTAGAATATTATCATCAGTTTCGTAATCATATTCTTTTCTTTTTTCCATTCCTTCATATAAAAACTGACCTGTTATCGTATAATTATTAAATTCAATTCCCAATTTATTAGTTGTTTGTTTCTCATTATTATACCCATAAGCAGTAAAATAACTATTGCCAAACAAGTCTTTTAACTTAATATTTGAATTTATATGCCAACTATTATCTTGATAATAACCTAAGTACCAACTATAAAAAAAGAATAATGTTTTATTTCCTTCTTTATAATCATTAGTTGCATAGCTTTTTAAATATTCATCCAAATTGAAATTATCTTCATTATTAATATCTTCTATATTCATTTCTCCAGAAATTACTGGTTGGTTAACTTCAATAAGATTGTTATTTTCTGTATTAATCTCTTCTATATTCGTTTCTCCAGATATTTCTAGTTGGTTAACCTCGATAAGATTGTTATTTTCTATTTTTTTCGAATTTAAAACTAAACATATTCCAATGATAACTAAAACCGCAACTATCAAAATTAAAAGTACAATCTTTTTCATTTGCATATCCCCCTTAAAATTTATTATATCAATTTATTATATTTAGTTTCAAGGAAATGATATTTCAATAAAAGCATAAAAAAAGCCCCCGCATTCTCTGGCCAGCCGTATCAAACGGCGGCAATGCGGGGGAAGAGTCTTCGTCTTAATGATATAGGCAAACGCCCAAACAGTCTACATGTAGTAGGCTAATATCAATTAAGATTTATCACTCTTTGATTTCTGTTGCGCCCATCATATCAGGGGTGACTGTCTCCACTCCACTGACTTCCTAGATGTTCACAACTGGCCTAGCCACAGCTAAGCTAGTAAAAACCAAAAATATACATCCGGATCATTTTGCTTCCTCCTTTTTTCGCCCGCTGTATGCGGGAAAGCAGGTTTACATGGTGAAAAAGACACCTACGCTAGGTGAAACCAGAAGAAAAAAACCGGATTGTCCGCACTTATTCATCCCTCCTTTTAGGGTAATGCGGATTTAGAATTTCCTTCAACGATTATTATGTTAACATATTCTAATAATTATGTCAACTATTTTTTCTATTTTTTTTAAATTTCCCTATTTTTTGCTTTCTTCAAGCATATCTTCTAATGTGTGCCACGCAAGGAGTGCGCACTTAACTCTAGCCGGCATATTCGAAATATTTTTAAAAGCTATAGCATCTTCTATCATTTTTAATTGATTTTCATCTGTAATTTCTCTTTTTATCATTGCTATATATGTTTTTATAATCTCTTTTGCTTCTTCAACCGTTTTACCTATAAGCGTTTCAATCATTATAGAAGCAGAAGCCTGAGAAATTGCACAACCATGACCAGAAAAAGCCATATCCTCTATTATTTTCTTATCATCACTTAGTTTTATTTCTAATTTTAATTCATCACCACAATTTGGATTGTGTCCCATAGCACACATGTTACAACACTTTAAATCTTTTTTATATGGTGAATTCATACTATGTTCCATGATTAAATCATTATATAAATCGTCCATGATTTACTCCTTTAAATTTAATGGTGGCCAAAAGTCACCGTTGCTTTATACTACTTTATATATTGTTTAAATTTATCATAAGTTTTTTTCAATGCTTCAACTAGCCTATCAATATCTGATTTTGTATTATAAATAGCAAAACTTATTCTACAAGTTGAATCTATATTTAGAAATCTCATCAAAGGTTGCGCACAATGGTTCCCAGAACGTACACAAACTCCATTCGAATCTAATATTGATGCAACATCATGAGGATGGATTTTCTTAATATTAAAAGATATGACTCCACTATGATTTTCTAAATTTGGTGTAATATAAAGTTCAATAAAATCTAATTTTTTAAGTTCAATCATAGCATAGTCTATCAATTCATGTTCTATCTCTTGAATCTTGTCATATCCAATACTTTCAATATAATCAATCGCTTTAGAAAGTCCAATAACTGCTCCAACATTTTGAGTACCCGCCTCAAATTTGCTAGGTAACTTTGCAAAAGTTGTATCTTGTTCATAGACATATTCAATCATATCTCCGCCCATCAAAAACGGATTCATTTTTTCTAGCAAATTTTTCTTTCCATATAATATACCTACTCCCATTGGGGCATACATTTTATGTCCTGAAAAGACTACAAAATCCGCATCTAAATTTTGAACGTCTACTTTTATGTGAGATATTGCTTGTGATGCATCTAAAACAACTACAGCACCTTTTGAATGAGCAATTCTAATTATTTTTTTTACATCATTTACTGTGCCTGTCACGTTAGACACATATGTAATTCCAACAATTTTGGTTTTACTTGTGATCTTTTTCTCTATTTCTTCATCACTTAATTCAAAGTTTTCATTTATATACATATAGTTTAATTTTGCATTTTTAGATTTAGCAACAAATTGCCAAGGAACCAAATTCGAATGATGTTCCATTATAGATAATACAATTTCATCATCTTGTTCAACATTTGTAAGTCCATATGAATATGCAATTAAATTCAAGCTTTCAGTTGCATTTTTTGAAAAGATTATTTGAAATGGATTTTCTGCATTTATAAATTTTGCAACTTTTTCTCTTGCTTCTTCGTAAGCTTTTGTAGCTTCAATTGAAAGTGAATAAGCACCTCTATGAGGATTGCTATTAATTGTTTCATAATATTCTTTTTCAACATCAATAACACTTTGAGGTTTTTGAGATGTAGCTGCACTATCTAAATATGCAATATCATTATGCATGATTACAGGAAAATCTTTTATAATTTCATCAGATAACATTGTTACCTCCTATATTATTAATCATTTTTGTGTAAAACAATAATACCAGCATATAAAGTGGCAAGAGCAAAAGCAAAATAGATAATAGTATCAATTATATATTGATGTGTGCAATCATAGATTTGTGATGGTTTATTAGGATTTACCATTATATATACCAAATGACCTTTTCTTTTGTCATCATTTTCAGCCAAATAGCACATTTTGCTTTTAACATTATATTCAACATCGTTATATGTATATTTATAGATAGGAGACTTAAAATATGAGAATTTTATATACTCAATATACTTAAAGTCAGTTATTGTTGCTGAAATCTTTTCAGTGCATTTATCTCTATATGTAAGAACTCTAAACAATCTATACAATCCACAACCCATCAATATTGTCGCAGGTGCGAAAAACAATAATGATTCTAAATTCATATTAATCATCTCCACTATAATTTGCTATCAATTGCATTTGAAACTAATTCTTTAACGTCATTTTTAGTTATGCCTTCTAAAATAGTATTGAATTTTGCCCTAACTAGAAGCTTCATTGCATCTTTTTCAGTAAGGCCTCTACTCATTAGGTAAAACAATTCTTTTTGTCCTGCTTTACCACTGCTAGATGAATGATTACCTTCTACATCTTCTTCGCTACATAGAAGCATTGGTAGTGCTAATGATTTTGCTTTATCCGAAAGTAATAAACAGTTTTCATTTTCATTGCCAACAGCCTTTTTGCAACCTTTTTTAAAATCAATTGTTCCTTTAAAGTGTTTTATAGCTTCATCTTTAAGTGCGCCTTGAACTTCAATATTTATATTTGATTTTTCGCCATGACAATGTGCAATATAATTTAAATCAAATAATTGATTGTTATTTCCAAGATAAATGCTATTTACTCTATTATCTGAATTTTTGCCAAATAAATCCGTATAATAATTTGTAATACTATTTTTTCCGCCAAAATCTATAATTGTATAGTTTAATTTTGCATTATCTAATAATTTATTTTCAAAACTAATTAGATTGTCCGAAGAATTATTTAATAAATTTACAACAGTAATATTCACATTTGCATTTTCTAACGCTGTCAATTTTATTACACCATTATGATAGCTATATTCTCCAAATTCTTCATTTGGTACATAACTTATAGTTACATCAAGGTCTGTATCTTTTTCTGCATATATTTCAATTGCATCTTGAAGATTTGTATTTTCTTCATCAAATGTGAATTCCAAATTAATAGCGACGCCTGTTGCACCTTCTTTTGCAAGTACTCTAATAAATTGATTTGGATTGTTTTCTTGTCCAACACCATATTTAAGTTTAAAATCGCTCTTTGTAATTTCAGTGACTAATACTTTATTATCTTCATAAAGATCATTTAGACGTTCACTATCTTCTTGGCTTTCTGCAACTATCATAATCTTTTTTTCACTATTAATATATATATTTCTATTTAAGAAACCATTATTCTCCTGTGGCACTTCGAAATTCTTTAGTTCAATATTGTTTGAATTAAAGTTCTTTGAAGTTCTAACTGGAGTTTCATTTAAAATCATATCATTCTCCTTTTCCGTACTTAAAAGCATCGCTCACTATGGCGGCCAATGGTCGCCACTACGATTTTATCCAATAGCTCCTTCTAATTCTAAGTTTATTAGATTATTCATCTCTACTGCATATTCAACTGGTAGCTCTTTTGAGATCGGATAAGCAAATCCTCTTACAATCATTGCTTTAGCATCTTCTTCTGAAATTCCTCTACTCATTAAATAAAAAATTGCTTTATCTGAAATCTTTCCTATTTTTGCTTCATGTGAAAATTCTACTTCATCAGTTCTAATATCATTTGTTGGAATTGTGTCAGATACAGAAATATCATCTAACATCAAACTTTCACAACTTACAGATGATTTTGATTTTGGAGCATTTTCTGTAATTCTTACTAAAGATCTATATGTGCATTTTCCACCATGTTTAGAAATTGATTTTGCATTAATCACACTCTTAGTATTTGGTGCATTATGAATTACTTTAAAACCATTGTCTAAGTTTTGTCCTTTACCAGCAAATGAAATACCAGTAAATTCGGTTCTAGCTCCTTCACCATTTAATATGCTCATTGGATATAACATTGATATCTTTGATCCAAAAGAACCCGATACCCATTCCATTTCGGAATTCTTTCCACATAATGCTTTTTTAGTATTTAAATTTAGCATATTTTTTGACCAATTCTCTATTGTTGAATATCTTAAATGTGCATTATCTCCTACATACAATTCAACACATCCTGCATGAAGATTAACTTTGTTATATTTTGGAGCACTGCATCCTTCTATAAAATGAAGAGATGCACCTTCTTCTACAATTATTAGAGTATGTTCAAATTGTCCAGATTCTGGAGAGTTCAATCTAAAATATGATTGAAGTGGAACATCTACTTTTACTCCTTTAGGTACATATACAAAAGAACCACCACTCCATACCGCTGCATGAAGAGCAACAAATTTATGATCATTTACTGGAACGCATTTCATAAAATGACTCTTAACCAAGTCTGGATATTCTCTAACTGCAGTTTCCATATCTGTATATATTACGCCTTGCTTTTTTAATTCTTCTTTCATGCTATGATAAACTACTTCTGAATCATATTGTGCACCAACACCGGCTAAACTTTCTTTTTCCGCTTCTGGAATACCTAATCTATCAAAAGTATCTTTTATATCTTCTGGAACATCATCCCATGATGAATTTAACTTTGACTTAGGCCTTACATATGTTGCAATATCATCCATATTTAATTCAGATAAATCTGGTCCCCACGTTGGAAGTTCTAGTTCGTTATATACTTCCAATGCATGAAGTCTTATTTCTCTCATCCAATCAGGATCGTTTTTTTGTTTAGATATTTCTTCTACGATTTCTTTAGTAAGTCCTTTTTTGATTTTATAATCATAATTATCTTCTTTTTTGAAATCATATATATTTCTATTTATATCTTCAATTTGAGTTTTTGCCATTATTTGCTCCTTTTAATTTATGGCGGTCAATGACCGCCGCTACGATATTTACTTATCTTCTGTACTGGCGAGAAGTGCTCGCCACTACGATTTATAATCTGAATAACCTATTTGCTCAATTACATTTGCCAAGTCTCGATCTCCTTCGGCAACAATTTTACCATCTACTAATATATGAACTTTATCAACTTTTAAACTATGCAATATCTTTGTGTTATGAGTAATAATAAGCACTGCATTTTCATCATTTTTAAACATCTCAATGCCTTTTGATACTGTTCGAATGGCATCTACATCAAGTCCTGAATCTGTTTCATCTAAAATAGCAAGTTTAGGATTTAATGTAAGCATTTGTAAGATTTCATTCTTTTTCTTTTCTCCACCCGAAAATCCTACATTTAAACTTCTATCTGCATATTCTGGATCGATAGATAATTCTTCCATATTCTTTTTAAGTTCATCTTTAAATTCAAAAATTTTAATAGGCTTACCAGTAATCTTCCCTTTAGCAACTTTTAAAAAATTACTTACGCTAATTCCTGGAATCTCTTCTGGAAGTTGAAATGACATGAAAATACCTTTTCGAGCAATTTCATCTGTTTTTAAATTTGTAATATCTTCACCATCAAAAATAACCTGACCTTTTTTATCTATATAAGCAGGATTATTAAAAATAGCATTAGCAGTAGTAGTTTTTCCGCTTCCATTTGGTCCCATTATTACATGGATTTCGCCTTTATTAATAGTAAGATCAATTCCTTTTAATATTTCTGTATTATCTTCTGCACTTATATGCAAATCTTTAACTTTTAATAATTCTTTAGACATTTTATTTCTCCTTTTTACGTTTTATGCAAGATCTACACTTCTCATTATTTATATCATATAAACAATTTAAATTACTTAAGTTTAGTTCTTTATGCACATATCTTGCCAAACTATTAAATGCTTCATCAGATATAGAAGTTTTTAATCCTTCAGCATCTTTTATTGCTTGGTTTTCATCTAAACCAAGAACATCTCTAAAAAATAATACTCCGATATCATATGCCTCTAATAGTTTCTTAGCCAATTCTTCACCTGAATTAGTAAGTTCTATAGAACCATACGTTTCATATTCAAGCATTCCTTCTTCTTTAAGATTTTTAACTGCTTTATTTACAGATGCCTTTGAAATATTTAGTTTATTAGCTATGTCTGTAACTCTTATTTGACCATTTTGCTGTCTTAAAACATACATAGCTTTAACATATTCTTCTAAAGCTTTTGAAACCATTTTTTCTCCTTAAAAATACATTTTGTTGACTTGTTAGCCACGGTTAACATTTTATATCTATTAAATCTTAAAGTCAAGAAAAACCTTAGAAAGATCCAAGGTTTTAAGGCATAAAAAAACCTGCCAAGTTATTATCTTAGCAGGTAAAGGAACATTGGGGCACACTAGATAAAAAGGTTAACCACCTTTTCAAATACCCAAAGCGCTCCCGCAAGCGGGATGAAGATAGCCAAGCCCTGTAATATTACTATTACAAGGTCCCGGAGAGTAAAATCTCCATCATCAACCACCTGGGGAGTTTTATCTGGCAACCCACCACGAAGTAGCATATTATAGCCTCCTTTATTTTATAATGTCTTTAAGACATATATATTATACCATAAATTATGTAAATTTAAAAGAAAAATCGCATTTTTAGGTCACTCCGTTAAATTCTTTAGCTGGATAAGGCATATATAAGTAAGAATACTCCTTTTTAATATACGAAAAATTGGTAGTAGCTCTATAGTTGTATTTATAGTCATAATAGTCAAAATATACCATATTATTCTCTATTCTATAATTATCCTTAGAAATACTTTCCGCATTTTTACTTGAAAACTCTGAATAATTGCTTTTAACTTTTTCTTTTATTGCCACGCTCAAAACATCTATAAAGTTATTAAACCCTTCTTCAGACCCATCTTTTAAAATATACTTTATTAAATCTTTTTCATTCTCAAAATATTTACTATCTTCTACTTTATAAAATCTATTCTCATAAATTTTCGTCAAGTATTTATAAGTATATTCATATCCCATCAATTTCCCATATGAATCATTTAAAGAAAATCTTTCATTAAGGTCTTTGTACTCTGGGTAATATTTTTCATAGTCATCATATAAAATATTACTAATCAATATATATCTTTCGAAAGTTCCATCTCTAAATTCTTCTTTTGTCATTTTATAATAATCATTATAATTTGATTCAATACAGAAAAACTTTTTATCTTGATCTATTAAATTCATAACATTATCAGATACAGGTTTTGAAACCCCATAAATACCTTCTTCATTTTTGGTATAAGCTTCTTCAATATTAAAGTTATGTTCAAAATAAATTATTTCATTTTCACTCTTAAGTTTTCTTAGATTCTTTATTTCTTCTTTAATAGTATCATCTAATACTTTTTTTGCTTTATTTAAGATATCGTTTTTTTCAGGAGTATCTTTATAATCAGCATATGTTAATTGATAACAATAATAAATATCATCATCATTAGCATATACAGCTTTTTTAATCGTATTATCTAGAACGTACTCTTTATAGCATTTATAAGTATTAGTATTCTCTTGGTTTTCGTATAAATCTTTTCCTAAATCAAATCTACTATATATAGCTATTTTTCCTAGTAATTCTATAAAGTCTTTTTCTACCATGTAATCATCTATTCGAATTATAAAATTTCTAGGAGAAAAACAAAAATCAATATCTTTTTTGTATCTAAAAGTTTTGACAATCTTTTCAAACTTTTCTACGTCAACTTCTTCATATCTTTCATTAATTGGATAAGACCATACATCTTCCTCATTATCTCCATATCTTTCATATTCTTCATCGTATTTATACGAGTTATAAATTGGAAGTTTTGTGTAAAAAAGTTCTTTAACAATGCTTAACATATCAACATCTTCAGTAAACAAATCTTCTATTTGAATATCATTACCTGTATTTAAATCAACATTAACAAAACTATCATATTTTCTACCATAAATGTATCCCATATCATTTTTAGAATCAAAGCTACCTGTTGCAACAGATATTACATTTGAAAAGTTACTAACAATAAACTGATCAACAAATAATTTCCATGTTTTAGAGCTATATTTTCCATCATGATTATATTCATATTCATATATATCAATTATTTCGTCATTAACATATACCTTAAATGATATATCATAATAATCATGTTCTTCTTTTGAAGTAATTAATTTATACTTGTCATTGCAAAAATTTATAAATGAACTTTTTAATTTATTATTAATATTACTTTGTACTTCTTTGTCTTTTAAACCTGATATTTGATAATAATAGCCAAATATCTTATCTGATTCATATAACACCTTTTCCCAAACTAATGGATTTTCTTTATAACTATCCATGTATTTGGCGCCTTTTACTCCATCTTTTTTAGGAAGATGATATTCTTTATATAATTCAACTTTTTCTTTTGGTTTTATATCTATTTCATCACCACTTGTAATTACCTCTTTTATGCTATTATTTATATTCGCATTGATTATCAAAACAGCTGTAATAATACTTGCTAAAATTGATACTAGAATAAGTAAAATAATTACTCTCGAAATCTTCATATAAACTCCCCTTATCCTACTGGAACATAGCCAGCATTTTCTGCTACAATTTGTCCTCTTTCTGAAAGCATTGCTTCTTTAAGTTTTGTAACCATGCTATCTTTTGGTTCATCTTTTCTTGTAACTATATAATAAGCTGTGTGAATTGGATAAGTATTATTTTTAATTGTCTCATTTGTTGGAGCAACACCATCTACAGATATTAATTTTATAGAGTCCTTAGTAAACATTGTATTTGCATAGTAATAATATGAATAGCCTAATGCTTGTCTACTATTGTCATATTCTGCAACTGCTTCAATAATTCCTTCCATAGTTTCTTCAAAGGTTTCCTTTGTTGGTTCAATCATTTTGATAGGATTACCATTTTCATCTTTCATTACTAGCTCAAGCATACCAGATTGAGATCCTGAATTTATTGGTCTTTGATAAGGAACTATTTTTTCATCTAATCCACCTACTTCTTTCCAGTTTGTAATCTTTCCAGAATAGATATCTTGAATTTGTTTTAAAGTAAGATTGTTAACAGGATTTTCTTTATTTACAAAGAATACAAATCCTTCATTAACTACTGGTGTAATATCTAGTTCTATATTATTGTCTTTAGCTAATTTTTGTTCTTCTTCCGAAGGATAAGTTACAACAATAATATCTCTATCTGCATAATCTTTTTCTTTAAAAGTAGTTTTTCCTGTAATCAATCTTTCATATCCCCAATGAGTATTTGTATATCCTTCATATCCATCATCTGCAGGTGTTAATCCTAAAAAGTTCTGATAAAATGCATCTGTCAAAGGTTGAGTAGCCAAAGATGCATCCATCTTAGGAAAATTTTCTTTTGTAAATAGTGCACTGTGTAAATCTAATTCTTCATTAACATCTCCAGATTGTTCTAATGGATTATCTACTATAGCATCCGGCACTTTTACAAAATGCTTATATGCCATGAAGCATGCTCCAACTAATAAAATCATAAATAAAACAACTGCTAAAATTGTAATTACATTTTTCATTCTACTTATCCTCCTTGAGATATTTATTTGATAATTTCTCCGCTTTCGTTTGTTTTAATATTGCTATACTTCAATATTTTTTGCATTATTCTATTGTACTCATCACCATTTGCTAAAGTAGGTTTATAATCATTTCGATTATTTACGCTACTAACTTTAGCTGGATAAATCGTTCCACTATAATTAGTCATTAATCCATCTTTATATTTTAAATTAAGATTAAATACCATTGTGTCTTTGTCAGGTGGATTTGTATTTCCGCCAAAGCAAAAGTTTCCCAAACTATATACTATATATTTTCCATTATATTCTTCTATGCCTTGAAGTACGTGTGGATGATGGCCAACAACAAAATCTGCTCCCTTATCTATGGCATAGTGTGCAACTTTTTGTTGAATATTATTTTGTTTATATTCTCTTTCGGTTCCCCAATGGAATGTAAAAATAATACTATTACAATTATTCTCTTTGAAATATAAAATTGCATTGTCAATTCTTGTCTCTACCGTGCCATCAGTAATTGTTGTTAGACCAGCAAATCCAATCTTGATTCCATCTTTTTCATAAATATAAAAATTATCATACCCAAAATAAGGAATATTATAATCACTTAAATTTTTCTTAGTATCTTCATATCCTTCTTCTCCATAATCTTTCATATGATTATTAGCAACATTTACAGCATCGACATCACCAGAAAGAAGAATATTTGCATACTCAGCTGGCCCTTTAAAATTATATAGTTTTTTATTTATTGATTTACTATTAGTTAATGGCCCTTCAAGATTAACTATAGTTAAATCATCGTATTTAAATAAACTTTGCATATTTTCAAAAAAGTAATCATATCTTTTTTCGCTATTAAATACATCTGTAAATTGATTACTATATGTAAAGCTTTCATCTGTACCCAAAGTGCAATCACCAGCAAAATTTAAATCAACTTCAACTTCTTTTGTACTATTTAATTCAATTCTTGATTCAAAAGACAAAATGGAAGCAAAAAATAAACAAACTGCAATTCCTTTTAAACTCACTTTTTCTATCATTTCAATCTCCAAATCTAACTATTTTATGTATAAAACACTACAAAATATTATATCATACTTAAAAAATAATAAAAAACTTCTTAAACTGCTTGAAATTTATGTAAACTCTATGTATAATTGGCCTGCACCCTTGAAATAGCATCAATACGTTTTTATGGAGGATTTAGATGAAAAAAATACTCAAAGCTTTAGTTATTTGCTTTGTTGTAATAGCAATTGATTTAATAATACTAGGTGGAGCAAATTATTCGAAAGCAAAACAAATTGAAGAATTTAATTATCAATATAAAGATGATATTAGTTATTTTGAATATAAGTTAGAAAGTTCTATTATTCAAATATTTGCAGTTAAATCAGATGGTGAATATTTAGGTACCGGCTTTTTTATGAATGATCAAATAATAACTAGTTATCATGTAGTTAGTAAAGCAAAAGAAATATTTATTTCTTTTAATAATGATTATTTTGCATATAAAGCTACAATTTCAAACTACGATGAAGAAAATGATATAGCCACACTTAGAGCTTTAGAAGAAATCCCAGTTCATAGTTCAATTGATTTTTCTTTATCTTATGAGAAAGAAGATTTAGTATATATTTGTGGATTTGATATAGACTATAGTATTAAACCATCTATTATTGAAGAAGAAATGTATATATATGAAGGAAATGACTATATAAAGATTAATACTCCTGTTAATAGAGGTAATAGTGGTGGTCCAGTTATAGATAAAAATGGAAAGGTAATTGGAATACTAAGCATAGGAAATGGTTTTAATTCTTCTCTAACACCAATAAGAAAAGTACTTAATCTAATAGATAAATAAAAAAGACATAGCTAAATGCTATGTCTTTTTAAATTCTATTTAAATCTAGATGGTAAAGTAACATTCTCAATAGAAAATGCTCTTCTTCCTAAATAAACTACACTATTTGGAATAGTCACACTATTAATCTTATTACATGAATCGAATGCATAATCTCCTATCGCTTCCAAGCCATTATTTAATTCTAATGTCTCTAGTTCTCTACACCATTCAAACGCAGATTTTTCTACAGAAACCATTGAATTTGGAAAAACTATTTTAGTAAAGCCACAACTTGCTAAACCATATTGACTTACTGTCTTTAATCTATTTGGTAAATTGATATTAATCAAATTACTGTCTTGCCAAAAACATTCTTTTGGAATTACTTCTATATTATCTGAAAGAGTTATACTCTCTAAAGATTTGCAATTATAAAAACAGCTTTCACCTAATTCGGTAACAGAATTAGACATCGATACAGTTCTTATATTATCGTTTTCTGCAAAAGCATAAGAATCTATCATAGTTACTGAACTTGGAACTACAAAGCTAGTATCTTTTCTTCCTTGAAGTAATGCATAAAGAATAGTTTTATCTTTATTATATAAAGCACCATTTTCTACAACATATTCGCAACCATCATAATTAAACTCTATGTCTTTTAAATCTTTTAAATTATATAGTGTCCTCCCGAACGAAAACATAAGCCATGGCTCTTTTTCGAATACAAGTTTTTCGCAATCATTAGGAAGACTTGTAAAACCTAAATAAGCATTTGAACCAACCAAAAATGTCTTTCCTTCTATAAAATTTCCATATGGATTTTCTTCTTTGATACTATCTAAAAATTCCATAGTTTTATTATATTCTTCTTGTCTTATTGCTTCTCTTTTTTCACTAGTGATTGCAAGCGGAACAACAATAATCCAAACTATAATAATCACAGCAGCACTTGCTATTCCCGAAGCTTTATTCTTTTTAAAATTAATAATTATAGGAAAAATTAAAGCTACCGTTATTATTACTAGCGCTATAATCATCGAATTAAAATTCATATTATCCACCTCTTCTTAACTACTATTATATTGAAATCATAGAGCTTAATAATAATTGTAATAATAATTTAATCATATATTAACAGAAAGTTTCTAATAATTATTGTATTATTATATTATAAAATAACATTTTTATGCTTAAAGGGTGTGAATAAAAAATGCGAATCAAATGTGAATACTGTGGAAATTATATAGATGATTCAGATGAAAAATGTGCTTTTTGTGGAGCTGCAAATAATGGGATAAAAAGAACCGGTAATGGAGTTCCAAAAACTATTGAAGAATTAAAAGCTTGGTATGTTGCACATAATTTGCCTGATGAAAATACAACTAGATTTTTTATTGGAAAAGACTATCCTGGTCCACGTGCATTTGGAATATATAAAGATGAAAACTCTGGTCATTTTATTGTTTATAAAAACAAAGCAGATGGCACAAGAGCTACAAGATATAGCGGCAAAGACGAAGCATATGCTGTTAATGAGTTATACTTAAAACTAAAAGAAGAAATTCAAAATCAAAAAAGTCATAATGTAAGAAGTAACTATGATTCACTTTCTTCAAGAAGCATGAATAATTCTAACACACCAAATCCTAGTGGAATGAAACTTTCTACAATTGTTATTATTGTAATAGCAGTTTTGATCCTTCTTTCAATTATTGGTGCTGGTAGTGGAACAGGCAGTTATAATCGTGATCATTCTTATTCATACTCAAATTATTACGATAATGATTATGATTACGGATATAATTCAAGTGATTATAGTTATAGTAACTATTCTTATGACAACGATGATAATTATAGTAGTTCTTGGGACAGTAGTGATTGGGATTCTAGCTCTTCTTGGGATTCTAGTTCATCTTGGGATTCTAGTTCAAGTGATTGGGATTCAGATTGGTAAAATTAAAAGGACATCTTTAAAAGATGTCCTTTTTTTTATTTATTTTTAATGCTTACAATATTTTCATTTGTAAATAATAGATATGGTATTGTCATTTCTTCCAAAGTACCCACATTTTTATTCATCCAGTCTTCAAATTCTGAATCATCTAAATATTTTCCTTCTTCACCACTTGCTTCAAATAATTGATAAACTCCACCATTTCCATCTTTATCTACTTCAACTGGAAATTTTTCACCTTCTCTTATATAATCAGGAAACATTTCATCAAAAGATTTATCCCATCCATCAACATAAGCAAATTCTACGTATGTATCTTTTTGCTCATCATATTTTTCTAAAGCATGTGGCCACATAAATTCAAATGCTTTTCCTTGGTTATGAGAAACGTCTCTTCTTATAAATCCATTTTTATAAAATGTGCTAAATGGTGACCCCATATATTCTTCTATTATCTCATCTTTTGAATTATTATAATCATATATCATCAAAAGCATCTCTGCCATTGTTGCATCACTATGACGTATAATTAATTCATCTTTATTGTCGCCATCTATATCTATAATTGCAAACGCATCTTGATCTTCATCATAAGATGTACCTAAACGATAAACAGTTTGTCCATCTGGCCATTTACTATTTTCATTATAATCATTTATTACTTTATAAAATGCATTGTATCTTTCTTTTGTATTATAATTGATTTCTTCTCCAGATATATTAGTCACATCAAGTTCTTCATTATTTGATTTTTTATTTTCAATAATATCTCCACTTGGTTTTATAGTTTGCTCTTTAACATTTTTATTACATCCTACTCCAATTAAAACAAAAACTATCAAAACAAAAACTAACCATAGATTTTTTTTCATCAAACTATTCCCCCGCATTTTCATTAATCTTTTTAGATGGTATTATGATACTACCTCATACAAACTATAACAATATGAAAAACAAAAAAGCATTGTTCGGTGTTGACATAATTATATTTAAATATACATTATTTTGACAAATACTGTCGTTTGTGCTACCCTAGATTTGTTAACTAATTAGATTGTTAATATGTATAGGAGGTTATGAAATGAAAAAATTATTATTAGGAATTTTAGCAGTTATCGTTGTATTCTCTTTAGTAGCTTGTGGTGAAAAACCAGCTGAACCAGTTGTTTCTGGTGAAGAAATCACACCAGCTCCAGCTGAAACTACTACAGAAGAAGTTACTCCTGCTCCAGTTGAAGAATCTGGCGAGCAAGTTGGTGTTGGAAACACAGATGAAGGAATGGTTGTTTTAGCTCTTGAAAACTATATGAAAGAATCTTATGGCGATGAAGTTGAAGAATTTATTCCAACAAACGTTAAAGTTTATACAGCAGAAGAAATTGAAGCTAATGAAGCTATCAAAGCTCATGATATCAAAGAAGGCGACATTGTTTTTGATGTTCAATATGAACTAGTAATCAAAGAAGGCGTTGAAGATATGATGAAATTCACAGCTGCAAATGGTGAAATTGATGGTCAAAAAATCATCAACAAATCAAACATTGGTATAGCTAGAAATATGGGCGAAGCTGGATATTCAATTGATGCTTTCGGAACAGGTTGGTAATTTTTAATAATTATATACAAAAAAGATGCGGGTGAAAAATCGCCCGCATCTTTTTATTGATTCACGTAGGTCAAGTTCAGATAGACCGAAGTCTCCTCCATGACCAACGCCTGGTCAAACGTTTCTTTGACCTTTTTACCTTGGCTTTCTGCATCCTTAACAGCTCTTTCATAATTGATTTTCGCCATTCTGCGTGCAGAACTAAGGTCAGGGAATTTAGCGCCCGCATATCCATACGGAATCCGACTGCTATAAATATCCCTATTGGTTGCCATGATTGTGACAGCCTCCTTTCAAAAGAAGTTCGGTCACATTTTAGCATTTAAAGTAAATATTATCAATAATAAAACAACAAAAATTAAAAAAATAACGCATATTTAACAAAACAGCGAGGAAAAATCCTCGCTGTTTTTTATACTCTATTCATCGCCTGTAAAAGCATTTGCTTTATATAAGCAGGTCTTGGGTTGATAGTGATTATTCCACTATGAGCAATTTTTACATCATTAACTATAATTCCATACTCTAGCTGAATATACTCAGCAAGTACATGTCTATGGCAAAATTTATCACCTTTCTCATAACATAAAAGTACTGGCGAAACTTCATCTTTTAAAAGATCCATAACATCGACTTGTGAAAGTACTTCATCATAGTAATGCTGCACATAAAACATTGTATTTTCTTCTTCTGGAATTTTTCCGATGTTTTCTTTCCATACATTCCAAAAAACTTTTTTAGGTGCAAGCTCCATTATAGATTTTCCAACAAAGCCTACACTCCGGCCTTTATCTCCAGAAATAGAAATTAGATTACCCACATTACATTCTTCGTAGTTACCAGTATAAATCATTTTCTTTATACACTCTCCTTTTATATTCCATCATCAAAGGACATATATTTTTCAGCATTAATTCCTGCTTTTTTAGCCAATTCTATAAGTTCATCATCACTAGTAACATTAAGATCAACTTTATCAACCTCAATCAAATCAACCATAGCAAAAGGATTTATTTCTTTTGCAGTGCCATAGCAAGTGAGTAATTCTGCCTTTAAACCAATCCTATCAAGCACACTTTTGTCCTCCTTTTTAATAATCATCAAATAAAGAGTCATAAAAATACTATATTTAACAAAGTGTATATTAACATAAAGCTTATCGCTATTCAATAAAAAAATAAAAAAGCTTTGGAACCAAGATTCCAAAGCTTTAAAATCATTTATTTTGTACCAAATATTCTATCTCCAGCATCACCAAGTCCTGGCACAATATAACCAATGTCATTTAACTTTTCATCTATTGATGTGCAATATATTTGCACGTCTGGATGAATTTCTTGAATTCTTTTTATACCTTCTGGTGCAGCTATAATACACAAAAATTTTATTTTCTTTGCACCACTTTGTTTAAGTGAATTAATAGCATCTATTCCCGAACCACCAGTTGCAAGCATTGGATCTAATACTATTACTTCTCTATCTTCTATTCCATTTGGAATTTTGTAATAATATCTAACTGGATCTAAAGTTTCTTCATTTCTATACATTCCTATGTGTCCAATTTTTGCATTTGGCATAACCTTAATTAATCCATCAAGCATGCCAGTACCTGCTCTCAAGATTGGAACAAATGCATAATTGTCTTCATTTATCATTTGTCCTTTTGTCGTAGTTATTGGAGTTTCTATTTCTACTTCTTTTGTCTTTGCGTCTCTTAACGCTTCATAGCATAAGAAACTAGAAAGCTCGCTAATTATTTCTCTAAATTCTTTTGTTCCTGTTCTTTTGTCTCTTAGAATTGCTAGCTTGTGTGAAATTAGTGGGTGTTTTAGTTCAATTACTTCCATTTTAAAAATCCTCCTTTAAAATTTTTATCCCATTTTCAATTAAAAGATCAGCTGTAATTCCATTTCCATCTATCAACGTGCCATTAAAATTTCCATCATATATTTTACCAACTCCGCAAGATGGGCTTCTAGGTTGTAAAATAACTTTATCAATATTAAATTCTTTACAAATTCTAAGTACTTCTTGTGCTCCTTTTTCAAATTGTTCTGTTACATCTTGTCCTTCTTTATTTATTACTCTTCTTTTCCCATCAATTATTTTTATTTCCGAAGGAATCCTTGGAGTCATCAAACCGCCTAATTGTTCTGGGCAAACTGGAATTGCTTTACCTTCTTTAACTAAATTAAATACTTTCTCGTTATAATTATTCTTACCATTATATTTGCAATTTATGCCAGCTAAGCATGCACTAACTAAATACATATTTCACCTCTAAAAATTCCCTTATCACAAATTATACTATTTATAGTCTAAGCTAAGCAATATTTTAAGTCTATTTTGATATAAACGATATTATATTTTTGAGTATAAAAAAACATTCCCCAAAAAAATATTAGGGAATGTTTTATTTTAATTATTTTCTTCTTGCATCCGATTCATTCATAAACAAAGAAATACCAATTTCTCTTGTAGATACATCTTTTCCTTTGTTAAAGCAAACTACCAGATCAAATACTCCATCAGTATAACAACCATCAATACCTTTAACAGTTTTTTTATAAACTCTATTACCAATCACCTGAAAAACGGTAGATTTGGGTACCGGCAATTTGTTTGCAGCTTCACAAGCTTCTTCATAAGTATCGAAAATTATCCGGCCAAAATCTTTAAAACTATATTTCTGATATGTATCACCATATAGTACGGCTGAAAAAGTTTTATTTTCTAAATTGACATTCAAAATAATAGCTTGTGCCTCAAAAGCTTGAGTGCCATCATTAGTACCCCAGTAATCAACTACATAGACACAGTCGCCTTTCTCAAAAACCCGTTCCAACACGTCTGCCATGAAAAATACCTCCTAAAAATATAGTAAGATTTGTGTGGAAAAAATAACTATGACTTGCTTATTATACTACAATATTATGTAAATTGCAATATTCTTATTAATACAAGTCAAAATGCTTATAATAACGCGTTTTTTAGAAATCATTTTTTAAATCTTCTATTTTATTATTGATATCTTCTATTTGCGAATTGTTCTCTTCTATTAGTTGTGTTTTATCTTCAATTTCTTGCTCATATTTATCTATTTTTTCTTTAAATTGTTCTTTATACTTTTCTAAGTAAAAATTGTAGATTGAATCATATACCAAATTTGCATATGCATTTACTCCATCACCTTTAACATGAATACCATCTTTATAGAAAAACTCTGGATAATCTTTCGAGTATCCTTCCCAATCTATTATGTGCAAATTTGGATAGTCTTTTGCAAATTCTGCAAATTTCTCATTAAATTCGGGTACATCTGCTAAAACTGCATTAATCCAAAAAACTTCTCTATCTCCAACAACTTCCATCATATCTTTATTTCTTTTTGTAATATAATCTCCATTGTTTGCAAGAGCAAGAATAACCACATTACCTACTTTACCTTGATCAATAAGTTCAGAAAGTAGCTCTCTACCACCTACAATTGTACGAGATACTTTTCCATCAAAATAACCATTTGGAAACACTTTATATAATCCAGGAGAAGCTGCCAAAAGTACAGAATCACCTATTCCAACAACAGGAAGATTTGTAACCATCTCTTTTATGGCACTTTCTCCGCTTTCAATTTCATTTAATAATTTATCCCATTCTGCTTTTGAAGTATTAATATCATTTAAGTATTCAGCATTTTTACTTTCTATCTCTTTTAAATTACTATTTAATGTTTGCTCTAATTCTTTCATTTCTTGAGTGTGGTCTTCTTCTGCAATAACTATTGCAGTACCGCAAATGATAACTACACTAAACAAAATAGCAGCAATAATTTGTACGCTTCTAGCTCTATTATTTAAAAGAAAATGTATTATAAAGGAAATGATTAAAGTAACTAAAACTATCACAGCAATTCGTAATAAATTATTCTCTATTAAATAACCTGCAAAAAATATAACTGGATACTGAACCAAATAAATCTCATATGAACTCTTCGAGAAAAAATCTATAATAGTATTTTTGACTTCATCATTATTATACTTAATAGTTGAATATTCAATTAATCTTAGACTAATCAAAGTTATCAAAATCATAAATAAAGCATAATACGAAGATTCAGAAGAAACAAATACACACATTGCTAAAGTAATTAATATATATATTACATATGGAATAATGCTATGTTTCTTTATTACTTTTATAATCTTCAAATTATATTTATAATGAACAATCGCAAGTAGTACTCCTAATAATATAGAGAAACATCTTGCAAAAGTATTGTAATAAGCCATCATTTGTTGTGTATTTGAAAGGTAAATAAAATATCCAATTGATGCTATAGATAGAACAAAAACAACAATCGTCGATAAATGCTTGGTTGTTTTGTCTTCAAGTTTCTTAAAAAGAAGTACAGCAACTGGAAAAACAAGTTCAAACTGCAATAAAATAGCAATATACCAAAGATGAATAAATGGCGAATTAATATGTCTCGTGAAATAATCCAAATTAGCATTTAGTTGCCAAAAATTATTATAACCCAAAAGTGCAGACATAGATTCTGGCTTTAGATTTATCCATCTAATACTTGGAATTACTTTTGCTAAAATAACAGTCAATAGAATTACTATAATTAAAGGTAAATATATCATTTTTATTCTATTAATATAATACTTTTTTATAGAAAAAGACTCACTCTTTATTGCTGACATGCATCCTAAATAACCACTTAAAGTGAAAAATATACATACAGCTAAAAAGCCTCCTTTTATAAAACTTAAATGGTATAAAAATACTAGTAAGCAAGATACAATTCTAAGTATATCTAATCTTCTATAATATATCTTTTTATCACCCACAACTATCCTCCATAAAGCAATTTAAGGCTTATTTATTGTGAATATCTAGTTGATTATATGGTACTTGAACGCCATCTTTTTCTAAGACATCCAAAATTGTTCTTAAGACTATTTTTCTTGTTTTTAATCTATATTCAGGATCGCAGCTAATCTTTAATCTATAACTAATACTAGAATCATTTAAATTATATACGCCTGTATAAACACAATCTTCGACATTTTCAAGTTGCTTTACAGCATCAATAATATTATTAATTGTATTTTCAGCTTTACTAAGTGGAAGTTCATAAGACAATGGAACATTCACCAATAATACATGAGAGATAATCTCAACTTCCTCAATATTCCTATTTGCAATAGTAATTATATTGTCATTATCCAAATCTTGGATTCTAGTAGATTTAAGTCCAATAACTAGGACTTTACCAATTGAATCATGATATTTAATAATATCTCCTACTGAAAAATAGTTATCAGAAATAATACTTCCGCCTCTTATAATATCTTTAAACCAATCCTGAAGTGCAAAGCCTAGAATTACACCCATAATTCCAACACCAGTTAAAGCAGAATTAACATCTACTCCATACACATCTAAAACAATAAGCAAAGTAACAACAATAAATAAATTTCTAATTATACTCTTTGTTAACTTTAAATATGTCTTACTTCTTTTTCCTGTAAATACTTTTAGATCTAATTTATCTTCACTTTTTGTGAATACAAAATTAATAGCACTATATATCAAAATACTAACAACAATTACAATCAACGAAGTAACAAATTGTGCATTTAATATACTGTCTAATTTAATTGTGCCCATTCCCATCTAATAACCCCCATTTATTATATATCGCATACATTGTTAAAATAATATATATCGGAACGCTTGAATATAAATATCTTGCTCTAACTTCAAATATTAATTCAAATATAGTTAAACCTATTATTGTTGTAATTAATATTAGATATAAATAATCAATTTTAGCTTTATTTTTAATAGTATTAACTATAAGATTTATAAAAACACTCATTATGCAAAACATCCAAATTATTTGAAAAACAAAACTTGTAATAATAAAATCGCTTTCGTGATATAATCCTTTAAATAATTTTGATAAAAAACTATTATTTTCAGGCGAACGCCAGAAGAAATCACCTTCGTATCCCCATGCAAACGTTCCATCGTTATATAGTGTGAGTAGCTTTTTGCAAAGTAGTAGCGAATATCCACCTATTCCATATTCATTCATACGATCAAAAAATAATTCTATATTCTTTTTAGTTCTTTCTTCTTTAGTTTCTATCGATTTAGATACAACAGCATCTCCATATGAAAATGCACCATTTGACTCTTTATTTGCTCCTACCATCAAATAATGAGTAATTCCCAACTCTTTTTCTTTATCTAATTCAATTTTATTAAATGTAATAAATCCATTAAAAGACAAGATAAGCAAAACAATTGGCACTAAAGATATTGCAAAAATAATTGCTCCTTTTTTAACAGATTCGGCATTAATCTTTGGAATACGCCTGATTACTTCAACTATTAAAATAGCAATAAATATTATTGCTGATTGTGGCTTTAGTAAATATGTCATATATCCAAAAAAAACTAATAATGGATATTTAATATAATATTTTGTTTTTTTATCTATGTAAAGGCTAATCATCAATACAGGTAAAAATAAAGCTAAAGCATCTGAATAGCAAATAGCATTCCATGGAGAAAAAACTAATAATACTACCGAAACCAAATATCCTATAAACGCAATTATATTATTAAATAATTTCTTTCCAATTTTGTATATCAAATAACTAGTATAGCTTGAAATTAGGCAATTAATTACAATTATACTCATGAGATCATAATCTATTTTAAATAAGCCAAGAATTAAATTAAGTTTCAATATAAATGTATAAAAAAGTGTAATTAAAATATTATTTGGGCATTGCGATAAATAAGTAATTGAAGGCAATGCTAGTTCATTATTATAAGCTATTTCTCTTGCAGCATTAGAGACAGCAAACGAATCCCATCCTGTTTCAAAATAAATATTATAAAAAATAATAACTTGCATTATAAAGAAAACCACTAAAAACACTTTTACCGGTTTATCATAATTTTTGTCACGAAGTACAATATCCTTTTTCTTCTTAATAATCATTATAGCTATAGTAACTAAAGCAAAAACAATTATTATAATAATATTTGGAAAAGCTTGCTCTCTTTTATTTGAGTACTCTATTATATTTTCAAAACCAACTAATAATATGACAATCCACAAAAACAACAAACTTCCTATTATTCTTATAGATTTATCAAAAAACAGCTGTAACTTCATTAATCAGCCTCCCAATTTGAAAAACTATTTATTGCATAAGTATCAGCTATTCTATGCATTCTTCATAAATGCTTCATCAACGCATTCAGCAACATGTTCAATTGAGTCAAAGCAATCTTCTAACTTATTATAAATTGCTGTCCATCTAATAACTTCAACAGCATCTTTTTCATTTAAGTACAAGTCTCTAATTGATTCTTGGAATAGTTTATCTCCTTGCTCTTCTATACCATTTAAAGCAACAACTAACTTTTTAGCATCATCATAATTTTTCATATCTTTAAATACAACTAAAAGTTCATGCATCTTATTTGTTGCAGCTTCCATAAGACTAACATACTTTGTAATATTTGAACGCAAAGTTTGCACAGCTAAAATATCTAAATCTATTACAACTTCATCAATATTATCTATAACATCATCTAATTTTCTTGTTAGATTAATGATATCTTCTCTTTCAATAGGAGGGACAAAATCTTTAATTAAATAATTAAGAATCTTGTGCTGATTTTTATCCGCTTCATGTTCTTTATCATGAACTTTTATTTCTGTTTCTTGTGTATTATCATAACTATATGATTCTATAAAAGCTTTAAAAGTATTGGAAATATCCATTGCATATTTAGCCATATTTATAAATTCATCATAGTAATTTAATTCTTCTTTTTTCATATAATTTCCTCCTAATTACGAAACAAATTTAAGCAAAACACTAGTTAATGCAAATCCTATAAATCCACATCCTGGAAAAACTAAAAACCAAGATATTACCATGTTTTTTACAATTTTCCAGTTAACACTTGAAAGCCTTTTAGAAGCTCCTACTCCCATTATTGCTGTTGTTTTTGTATGAGTTGTACTAACAGGTAATCCAAACACACTCGATAATAATAAACAAGATGCACCAGCTAAGTCTGCACTCATTCCCTCATAAGGCTCTATCTTAACCATTTTTAATCCAACAGTTTTTATTATCTTATAACCACCAATAGATACGCCAATTCCCATAGTTAAACTACAAAGAATTATTAACCAAAGTGGTATAGTCATCGTTCCTTGACTAGCACCAGCAACTGAAAATGAAAGAGCAAGTAAAAATATACCCATGAATTTTTGACCATCTTGTGCCCCATGCATAAATGCCATAAATGCGCCACTAAAAATTTGTCCTCTTTTAAATACTTTATTTGCTTTTAATCTATTAACATTTTTGCAAGCTATTCTAATTATTTTAGCTATAACAAATCCTAGTATAAATCCTATTAATAAAGAAAGAACTAATCCATAAATAACTTTTTTCCATTCATCAACATTAACACCAGAAAAGCCGTGATTGATTGCTATAGCAGCTCCAGTAATTCCAGCTATTAATGCGTGGCTTTCAGAAGATGGGATTCCTAATTTAGTAGCAAATACCGCCCACAAAATTGTTCCAATTATACCTGCACTCAAAGCAATTAGCGCAAATGAAGTATTTGTACCATAATCTACTAGATTCGACATGGTTGCAACGACATTTGAACTAATTAAAGACATTATAAATACACCAGCAGAATCAAATATTGCAGCCATAATAATTGCACTTCTAGGCTTAATTGTCCTTGTTGAAATACAAGTAGCTATTGCATTTGGTGCATCTGTCATTCCATTAACAAGCATCAATCCTAAAACTAGTAATGATATAACTAATAGGATTGGTTTATCTATGATCATATTAAAATACTCTATTAAAGTCATTTTTTTCTCCTATTTACTATTTATAATTCTATATAATTATATACTTTCATACTATAAATATCTAGTAATAAAAAAGATGCAGCACTTATATAAAGTACTGCATCTTTCACATATTAAATTATTCGTAAGAATTATGACTAAACACATATTTCCATACATTAGAGTCAATAGGTAAACTACACCAAGAAACCCACCAGTCACCTGAAGAAACTTCTTGTGCTTTAAAAATCATAGTATCATCATAAAAAATCATCACACAAGGATATATTCCAATTTCATCGAGTACAAATTTCATATACCCAAAATCCCGGGATTCCCCTTTACGAAGATGCTCAATTACTTTCTTATCAAATTCATAAAGTTCTTTCCCATTGGGGCCATCGTAGTTGTGCACAAATGACCGTGCTAATGTAATATCAGACATAGTTATGCTCCTTTCAATTAATTAACTCTGAAACCACATATACTATATCATACAGTTTATGTAAAGTCAACATAACTATCTGAAAGTAACTTATTATTTTTATACATAAAAAAGGAGTCATATCTGGCTCCTCTTTATTATACACGTTATTCGTTCCATAAATTTAATGTATAATTATAATCCTTATCTAATTTATATACATCTACTGGAAGTGTTGCTTTAAATTCTTCATCATCAAAAAGCTTTATTATTGCAGCAGTCATATTTTGACCAAATGTTGCTGTTTCACCATTATACTCAATAGGTAGTTTTGAAATAGTTCTTTCTCCATAAGCACATACTATTACATCAGCAGCTTCATATCTTGCAACATCATAAGGAAGCATGCACGAAACTAATACTACTTTTTTATTTTGCTTATGAATTTCATTAATTGCTTGATCTATAAATCTGCCTTGCCATCCATTCTTCTCATTATTATTATCAAAGTATGCTCTACTATATGTATCAGCAGTTATTATAATTATTGAAGCTTTATCAATCTTACTCTTTAAATCGCTAAAAGATTTCTTTTCATAACTTGCTATGTCATAACTAAATGAATTATCTATAACTTTTTGTTCTTTTAGTATTTGAATAGCATACTCAATATTATTCTTCTCATTTTCATATGCATCAAGAATCAATATATTGTTATTCTTATCTAATGGTAACAAATCTTTTCCTTTTACAAGAGTAATTGCTTTCTTACATATTTCTAATTCTTTATCATGATTCTCTTTTGAACCTACAATGCTTAAAGCATTTTTAAGCTTTGAATCTGTTATCTCATAATCATTAGCTTCAAGCAGATTCTTTTCTTGTTTTAGTTTTAGGATTCTAGCAACTGATTCATTAATTCTAGCTTCTGGTATTTCGCCTTCATTTACTAAATTAGCTACCATATCCACATATTCAGAAATCTCTTTTGTGCCACTTGCTAAAGAAACTGGCATTAACAAAATATCAACACCTGCATTTATAGCAAATTTTGCAGTATCTTTTTTATCTATATGTTCAGAAATAGCAGCCATGTTAAGAGCATCTGTAACTATTACTCCTTTAAAACCTAAATCATTTCTTAAAATATCTGTAAGAATTGTCTTAGATAAAGTTGCTGGAAGACAAATTTCTTCTCCTGTCTTTTTAGATATATATTTTGTGGTTTCAATCTTTGGGTAAACAATATGTGCTGTCATTATCATATCAGCACCTTTATCTATTCCAGCTTTAAAAGGAATAAGCTCTAATGATTTGATTTCATCATAAGACTTATTTATCATAGGTAGTCCTGTATGACTATCTGTTCCAGTATCACCATGACCTGGAAAATGCTTAAGTGTAGAAATAATTCCTTCACTATGTAGTCCATCTATAAATGCCTCACCCATCTTAGATACTCTAGATGTATCAGATGAGAAAGACCTTACACCAATTATTGGATTAGATGGATTATTATTTGTATCTAGTACTGGTGCAAAATCCAAATTAAAACCAAGTGCATTTAATTCTTTTCCAATTATAGAAGCGTACTCTTTAGTAACTTCACTATCATTTATTGCACCTAAGGCCATATTTCCAGGAAGTGATGTACCTGTTGCAAGTCTAATTATTCTTCCACCTTCTTGGTCAACGCAAACAAAAAGAGGTATTTGATGACTTGTATTATTTTTAGTTGCTGCTAATTGAAAATCACTAATTAATCTTAAAGTTTGTTCTGTACCTTTAATGTTATCTCTAAATAAAATTATTCCACCAAAGTTATGACTAGAAATATAGTCTTTTACATTTGAAGCAACTTTAGTAACATCATTATTCCCTTCATTGCCATATGGAACTCCTGAATAATCTAAAATTATCATTTGTTCTATTTTTTCTTCTAAAGTCATTTTAGAAACCAGATCATCGACTTTGTCTTGAATAATTTGTGTTTCACCAGATGTCGGATTAATAATATCTCCAGAATTATTTACAGGAATATTGCCCCCACAAGCAGTAAGCATCATAGTCGCTAATAGCCATATTATTATTTTTTTCATTTTATCATTCTCCTATAAGTTCTTTTATCTTTTCTTCCATATCTTCAGGTTTAAATGTTGGTGAATATCTTTCTACAACATTTCCTTCTCTATCTACTAAAAATTTAGTAAAATTCCATTTGATGTCTCCATCTTTTTGACACGTTTTACTAATTTTTTCTACAGCAGACATTGCCATTTTATTTTTCAATCCATCAATTACATCCTCTTTCTTTTCACTCTTTAAAAATGTATAAAGAGGATGTTCATTTTCTCCATTAACTTCAGTTTTTGAAAATTGATCAAATGATGTGCCATAATTTAACCCACAAAAGCTATGGATTTCATCATCCGTTCCAGGTGCTTGACTTCCAAATTGATTACAAGGAAAATCCAAAATTTCTAAACCTTTATCATGATATTCTTTATAAAGCTTTTCCAAGCCTTCATATTGAGGTGTAAATCCACATCCTGTTGCTGTATTTACAATTAATAATACTTTTCCTTTGTATTCAGAAGTTGAGATTTCTTCACCACTTCTAGTTTTTATTTTGTAATCATAAATAGACATATATTTCTCCTTTCAATTATAATCGCTTTTATTATAACAATTTGCAAATTGAAGTTCAATTGTAATAGCTTCTTCAAATTTAAGCTATCTATATTTTTTTATAAAAAAAGATGCCCTTATTTAAGGGCACCTTTTTATTAATATTATTCGATAAAAAATAAATTATTCTTCATCATTAGAAGAATCATCATCTGTTCCAGGTTCAATACCATTATTATCTTCCGGTACTTCAAAAGATACAGTTGAATCATCTTCTTTAGCTACAGTATTTTCTTTGGATTCAGCTTCTTTGGATGCAGTTTCTTCCTTTTTGGATTCTCCTGCGATAACTGCATTTTGAGCATCTACCAATCCTCTAAGAGTACCTACATTCTTGCCGGTAAAGTAACCTGCCAGAAGCTGAGGTACATCAAGGCCAGTGCTTTCTTTAATACCATCAAAAATCTGAGTAGTATTAAGAAGCATATCCTTAACAAGTTTAGTAGAGTTTCCATCGCCAAACATAGTAATCTTATCGACTGCAGAAAGAGGTGAAGCAACAGCTTTTGCAACTTCAGGAAGAGCATCAAAGGCCATTTCGAGTACAGCCGCCTGGCCATACTTCTGCATAGCGATAGCTTTCTTATCGATAGCTTCCGCTTCGGCCTTACCTTTTGCTTCAATAGCAGCAGCTTCTGCAAGACCGATTGCACGAATACCTTCAGCTTCTTTCTGCTGCTGAACAAGTCGAGCCTGAGCTTCAATCTGAAGAGCTTCGGCAGCTTTCTGCTTTTCGTACATATCTGCATCAGCCTGCTTCTGCCGACGGATAAGATCTGCTTCAGCTTCTTTTTCTGCCTTAAACTTTTCAGCTTCAGCAACCTTCCTGATATCAGCTTCAAGCATACGTTCTTTAAGAGCTACCTGGCGTTCTGCAAGGTCTGCCTCGCGTTCACGACGAGCAATATCTGCATTAACCGTTGTAACTTCAACGTCTTTTCTCTGCTGCTGTTCCTGAATCTTATATGCAGCATCGGCTTCAGCCTGCTTGATATCAGAAACCTTCTTGAGTTCAGCCTGGCGAATGCGAAGTTCATTCTCGCGTTCAGCGATGTTGGTTTCGGCAGCAACTTCAGCATTTCTCGCTTCTTCTTTAGCCAGAGCCTGAGCTTTCTTAACTTCCTTTTCGGAATCCGCTCTGGCAATGGCAGCCTGCTGTTTAACCTGAACTTCATTTTCAGTACCAAGAGCATCAATTACACCCTTGTCATCTTTAAAGTTCTGCACGTTGAAAGTAAGAAGTTCAATACCCATCCTGCGAAGATCCGGAATAGCATTTTCACGAACTTTTTCAGCAAAGGCCTTACGGTCATTAACCATTTCTTTAATGCCCATCTGACCGATGATTTCACGTGCATTACCTTCAAGAACAGGAGTAACCATTTGGATGTAATAATTAGGTCCCTGGTTCAAGAAGTTCTTGGCAGCAAGATCCATGAGGTCGTATTTTACGCCATCAATCTCTGATTCACCACGAGCAACCTGCATGGTAACAACACCATCAATAGTAACATTAATAAATTCTTTTGTAGGAACAGGAACTTGTGTTTTAACGTCAACAGAAATAATTGAAAGTTGCAGTTTATCGATTCGTTCAAGGAACGGAATCCTTATACCTGCTTTACCAATCAAAACTTTCCGTCTTTTAAAACCTGTAATGATATATGCTGTATCCGGCGGAGCTTTGACATAGCTCATGCAGATAAAAATAATAAAAAGCACAACAACGAGTACGATACCACCGATCAAAAACAGGTTCATAAACTTTTTCCTCCTTAAAAAATTTATTATATATAAATTTCAATAAAAGTACTATGTTGTATATCCTTCTTAAATAAAAGATGGTTCAAAAACTACACTAGTTAACATTTGCAGGTGCATTATAGCAAGGAACTATGTAAATTGCAATACGAATTTGACGTTTATGTTAATTGCGTAGTTATGTTAACTATATTTTTTTACTAAATTATGAATAAAAAAGAGATGGAGAATTCTCCATCTCTTTTTACTACATTCATATATTTGTTATTACAACATCTTTTTAATCTTGTAGTCTTTTAACAGCAAATGCACAAAGTGATTTTAAATCTTTAAAGATTTCTTCATCATGGTGTCTTTTATACAGCCTATCTAAGTATTCAATTGAATATGCAGAATCTGGTCTTCCATATAAAGATTTTTTATCTCTCACATAGTAACCAAATTCAACATTTGTGGTAAGAGCAGGCATCTTTTCGCGGTCTCTAGGAACCCAAAAAAGAATTATGCCAGCTTCTTCAAGAGCTTCCCACTCCCACAAAACTTGCTTGTTGTAATCAAACTGCACTTCAGTAGCATACTCGGGATAGTAGACAACACCATCAAATCCAAGTCCTTGCAAATATTTGCATGCTTCAGGTCTCCAAGAAAGATTTTTCTCTCCTCTTGGTGATGGTCCTGCAAGGAAAATTGAATTTTTACTTTTTACAACATTTTGATCTGAATAATTAACATTCAACTCTAATGTCATCTCCTACTTTAATTAATTTCCATGTACTTGGCATTTGTTCAGGATTCATAGCAGCTTTAGCAACTTCAGCAATGAAAGCTGTCGTCACACCACTTTCAATGCTATAAGTATCTCTAATCTGTTCAAAGATAGAAGCAATTACAGGAGCAATTTTCAAAACAGTATTTTTGATTGCAGTCTTAGGATTAATCTTTTTATAATATCCAAGTGCATTTCTAAATGTTGCAGGAGCATAATAAAGAAGAATTCCAGTATTACTACAATGCCCCGTAGCCATAAGTTCTTTATTAAGAACTTCTTTAACTTTAGGATCAAGTTCGTTATTTGCTTCTTCTATTTCATGAGCTTCTTCTTTGGTAGAGACACTAATCATATTGCAAAGCTTTGCAACAACATAACTATTAGATACTCCATAATAATCCATAGTATGTTTTAAATAAACTACGTATGCTTGTAAAGGAGTATAGATATCTTTAATGACAAGTCCATAAATAGTATCAAGTGCCCACGAAAACTTTTTCCAATAAAGATCATTGCAAATCAAAGATCCATTGGAATTAACGTGACCTGCAGCACCAGCAATGTCAAACAGTACATGAATCATATAAAAATTCAGTGCTTCCTCGCTATTAATTAAATAAAGTGGTGAAAGACTTTCAGGAAGACATTCACACTGAACATACTGACCCATGTTAAAGTTAGTGCTAAGTCCTTCAAGTATGAGATCTTGATAAACAGTAGAAAGAGAATTAAATGTAGGTGAATATTCAGGATGAGCTTTAAGTCCTTCATAAAGGATTTTGTCATGGTCAACAGTTTCAACACCCAAGTTACTAGTTATTTTCTCAACAAAGTCTTTTACTTTGCCAAGGTCATTAATAACTAGGTACGCTCTCATTGCATACATATCTTCCTGAGTTTCAAGAACAGAGCAAACCCAATCACGAAGTTCATTAAAGCTTTCACGAGTAATTCTAGTATCATCAGGTTGGCAAGCAGAAAATGCTTCATAGTCATCGTTTAAAACATCATCCAAAAGTTCGATGCTACACCATGTCCGCTTAAATTCTTTTCCAATAACATCCGCACCTTCAGGTGTGCCGTTTATGGAATCCGCTTTAAGCCATTCGAGTTCAGGAGCATTACCGATGTCAAGTTTCATATAAGAAACCTCCTATAAAAAAATTGGAATTTTTTTAACTAACTGCTAAATATCCTTCAGTTGAGTAGCTATCTTCAAATAGCTTTCTTATAGCTTCAGGATACTTCTGCATTCCAGTTCGAACTTCATAATCATCTATATCACAAATGCTAGGTGAAAAGTTATGAAGTACCGGATTGGTGTGTGAAAGAGCTAACCACTTGTTGTAACCATTAATACCCCATAAAAATGCATAGTGAAAATCTTTTCCACTCACTTTTTCAGTAATTTTCCACCTATACCTATCAGGATAAGAAAGAAGTTCTCTTTGCAAACCTATATAATTATTTGTTCCATCTTCTTTCTTTTGGTAAAACCTGCCCGAGCCGAGAAAAGTCTCATATACATCTTCATAAACTCTACCATCTTGAGCCGTATCAATGCAGACTGTACCGATATAGGTCTCTTCACGATGCTCACTAAGTACTTTTAAAACAGCAGGATTATTACTAGCTAAAGTATGTTGTTCATAATCAAGAAAAGCTTTGTCTCCTTCAACTTTAATATCTTTAATAGTTAAAGCTTCATCTGGGCGAAGAGTAAAAATGAATGCATCATTTAGAGTTTTTCCATCGGAAGTTTGAACACTTCCTAAATAGATTATTCGCTGATCAATTTCTGGCAACTCTCTTACAGTAGGAACTACACCATTAATACCTTCGCATTGGATTGAGAATAAACCTTTTGAAACCTTCATAAATGTTCTCCCTTCATAAAATTTGAGATTAGAAAAAGATCCTATCTCACTTAAGGCGTGAAATTTACGGACTTATTATATATTGCAAACTGTATTATGTCAACATTAAGTGTAACAAATAAGGGGCATCTCTGCCCCTTAAAGTCTTTATATTACTTTATTTTCCCATTTTTTCAACACTTCTTAAGCTTATCACTATTGATTGCTCTCTAGTTGCATCGCCTTCAACACCAAATGTATTGTTGCCCATTCCTTTTATGATTCCCAAATTTGACATATAGTAAACAGATTCTTTTCCCCATGAATGAATTGCATTATCATCAGCAAATTTTTCTACTTTATCTAAATCAACTGAAACATCAATGCCTGCTTTAGCTAATGCTCTAGTCATCATTGTTGCCATTTGTTCTCTTGTAATTAATTCATTTGGACTAAAAGTTGTATCTGATGTACCTTTTGTTATTTCAAGATTATATGCTTTTAATACTTCAATATCATCTGTATCGGTAAAAGGATTCTTTGGTCCAGCAGCAACTGTTTTGCCAGATAAGCTCTCCCAAAGTTTAACTGCTATATGAGCAAATTCTTTTCTTGTTATATTTTTAGTCAAATCTTCTTTTTCAAATATTGTTGGAATTATTTTTTTCTCACTTGCTTTATTTAATTCTTCAGTAGCCCAATTAGAAGCCTTTGACCATTCAACTTTTTTAGTTTCTTCTGGTTTTGTTTCCTCTGGCTTAGTTTCTTCAACTTCGTCCTCTAGTTTAGGAAAAGTATATTCAGCACAAAGCTTATCCGTTATAAGTAGATAATGATCCTCATCCCAGCCTTGTTCAATTACCTCTTTATTATTTATCCAGGTCTTTATTTCTCCAAAATAAGTATATCCATCTTCTATTTTGTAAAAGATTTCAACTTTATATTCTTTTCCTGCTTC
>JAFWVJ010000003.1 GCA_017518295.1 Clostridia bacterium | reverse complement strand
TTGAAAGCAATATTATCAGTATAAATAATACCTTCTTTAACATCTGCATAGGTTTGACCTTGTCTACCGGTGACACTTTTATCTGCTAAATCATTTATTTCTAATTCAAATCCTTTATAAATTTCTTTTGTTCCTTGATATTTTTGTCTGTATCTATAAATACGTTCGAATACATAAATGATAAGACCAATTAATAGTAATATTCCTAAGAAAACAAATGTTAATAATTTCAAATGTGCTAAGAACCAATTGTATACTATATATAATTTATTATTATTTCTTCTTAAATGTAAAACAACAGCATAAATACCTTCTTCATTTATTTCTCCAGTTAATTGTAAATTACTTTTTGCTTCGACATTGAAATTCAATTTGGTGCATTCCCATTTTCTGGTTTTTACATTTAATTTTGCCAAGCAAACATCTTCTTTATAATTCAAAGGAAGTGTTGAATATCTTTGAGTCTTTTGGAAATCTTTTTCATCTTCTTCTTCATATAAATTAGTTTTTTCTAAATTTTTATGTAAATGAGGGAAATCGAATAAAAGTGTTAATAAAATACTTCCATAAATTGAAGTGGCTTCTTTATTTTTTAAAGTGACTTCCATTGCACTAGATAAAACAGTGTATTGATAACTTAAAGAATAATTATTATCTGGATCAGCATATGGATATACTAGTTTTAGATCATCTACTCTTGTTTTATCATAAGTTGTACCAGTATCAGCTATAAGATTTCTAGAAACAGATCTGAAATTGACATCAGTTTCAATTGTTGCATTATCTTTTTTATTTACAAGAGTACCAGCAGGAATTTCAACTCTTCCAGATAATATACTAGTTGGTCCAACTATTAAATCTGCGGAAACTTCTATCTTTGGATAAATTGAAATACCTACATTAGTTGCTCCGACTTCTCTGAAAGGTATTTTACAATCAGCTAATGTTGCACCACAAGAACCATCAATGCATCTGAATGGTTTTTCGGTTGATTCACAAGCACTTTCTCCTACGCATTCAATTGTTTCTGATACACATCTTCCATTTGAACATAATAAAGGACTACTATTAGGGCATCCGTTAAATTCTACATGAGTACAATTATTTCTGCATATACCATCTTCACATAATGTTGTGCCAGTTGGGCAATCGAAAGCTTTAGGATCATTTTTATCATGGCATGATGCTTTATCTTTAGCACATCCTCCATCAAGACATTTATATGAAGCTTCACTTGAAACACATCCTGAATAAATTGGGCAATATTCAGGTTTTTCTCTGCATGTTCCATCATAGCAAATATATTCAGTACTTTTACAAACTGAACCTACATTTTTTTTATAAGTTTCTGGATCATATAATATTTTCTGGCATTCTCTTGGATTATTAGCACAATAACCTAAAATACAATAATATGGATTCCAACTTGGGCATTTACTTTCATCACAATCATAAATACTTGAACCACAATTTCCGTTTTGACATAAAATTGGACTTTTGGCTGGACATTTTTGATGATTTTTAGTACATTCATCTTTTGTAGCTGCGCATGTTTTATCTTCACATAAATAGGGTTTATCATCTGTGCAACCTGTATAACTTTTACAGAATGAATCTTTTTCAGCACAAGAACCATCGGCACATAAATATGGTTTATAAGTTGGGCAAGTAATACCATTTTCACATCCATCTTTACCTA
>JAFWVJ010000022.1 GCA_017518295.1 Clostridia bacterium | reverse complement strand
TCTGCGATAGCGGCTTGTGCTGCTGCTAATCTTGCAACTGGAACTCTATATGGTGAGCAAGAAACGTATGTTAATCCAACTTTGTGACAGAATTCAATAGTAGAAGGATCTCCACCATGTTCTCCACAAATTCCTAAATGGATGTCAGGTCTTGTTTGTTTTCCAAGTTCTGCAGCCATCTTAACTAGTTTACCAACACCAACTTGGTCTAGTTTTTGGAATGGATCATTTTCATAAATCTTTTTATCATAGTAAGCACCTAGGAACTTACCAGCATCATCTCTTGAGAATCCGAATGTCATTTGTGTTAAGTCGTTTGTACCAAATGAGAAGAATTCAGCTTCTTTTGCAATCTCATCAGCTGTTAAAGCAGCTCTTGGAATCTCAATCATTGTTCCAACATGATACTTCATTTCTACTCCAGCTTCTTTAATAACTTCATCAGCTGTAGCACAAACTACATCTTTAACATATTTTAATTCTTTAACTTCTCCAACTAATGGAATCATGATTTCTGGTTCAATAGCTTTTCCGCTTCTCTTTGAAACTGCAATTGCAGCTTTGATTACGGCTCTTGTTTGCATCTTAGCAATTTCAGGATATGTAACTGCTAATCTACATCCTCTGTGACCCATCATTGGGTTGAATTCATGTAGTGAAGAAATGATAGCTTTAATTTGTTCAACACTCTTACCTTGTGTCTTAGCTAATTCTTCGATATCTTTTTCTTCTGTTGGTACGAATTCATGTAGAGGTGGATCTAAGTAACGAATTGTTACATTGTATCCTTCCATAGCTTCGTATAATTTTTCGAAGTCGCCTTGTTGCATTGGTTCAAGTTTTGCAAGTGCAGCTTCTCTTTCTTCAACTGTATCAGAACAAATCATTTCTCTGATTGCAGCGATTCTATCTGGTTCGAAGAACATATGCTCTGTACGGCAAAGACCGATACCTTCAGCACCTAATTCTTTTGCTTTTGCAGCATCTGTAGGTGTATCAGCATTTGTTCTAACTTTAAGTCTTCTATATTTATCTGCCCAAGCCATGATTCTTCCGAAGTCTCCGCTTACTGTAGCTTCAACTGTTGGAATAGCTCCATCATAGATGCATCCTGTTGTACCATCGATAGAAATAACATCACCTTCGTGGAATTCTTTTCCAGCTAATGTGAATTTCTTATTTTCTTCATCCATGTTGATTTCTGTACAACCAGATACACAGCATTTACCCATACCACGAGCAACAACTGCTGCGTGAGATGTTCTACCACCACGAACTGTTAAGATACCTTGAGATGCTTTCATACCAACGATGTCTTCTGGTGATGTTTCAAGTCTAACTAATACAACTTTTTCTTTTCTCTTTGCCCATTCTTCAGCATCTTCAGCTGTGAATACGATCTTACCACAAGCAGCTCCTGGAGAAGCACCTAATGCTTTACCAATAGGTTGTGCTTCCTTTAATGCTTTTGGATCAAATGTTGGGTGAAGTAATGTATCTAAGTTACGAGGATCAATCATAGCAACTGCCTCTTTTTCTGTTCTCATTCCTTCATCAACTAAGTCACAAGCAATCTTGATAGAAGCTTGAGCTGTTCTCTTACCATTACGTGTTTGAAGCATATACAATTTACCATGTTCAACAGTAAATTCCATATCTTGCATATCTCTATAATGATCTTCAAGTGTTTTACAAACTGTCTTAAATTGTTCAAAAGCTTCTGGGAATTTTTCTTCCATTTCTGTGATGTGCATTGGAGTTCTAACACCAGCAACAACGTCTTCACCTTGTGCGTTTGTTAAGAATTCACCAAATAAACCTTTAGCACCTGTAGCTGGGTCTCTTGTGAAAGCAACACCTGTACCACAGTCATCACCCATGTTACCAAATGCCATTGATTGTACGTTTACAGCAGTACCCCAAGAATATGGAATATCGTTATCTCTTCTATAAACGTTAGCTCTAGGGTTATCCCAAGATCTAAATACGGCTTTGATAGCTCCCCATAATTGTTCGATTGGATCAGATGGGAAGTCTTGTCCAATTTTTTCTTTGTATTCTGCTTTGAATTGTGATGCTAATTCTTTTAAATCTTCTGCTGTTAATTCAACGTCTTGTTTAACGCCTTTTTCTTCTTTCATTTTATCGATAAGTTGTTCAAAGTATTTCTTACCTACTTCCATTACTACGTCTGAATACATTTGAATAAATCTTCTGTAGCAATCCCAAGCCCAACGAGGGTTACCTGATTTTGTAGCTAATACGTCAACAACATCTTCATTTAAACCTAAGTTAAGGATTGTGTCCATCATACCAGGCATTGATGCTCTAGCACCTGAACGAACTGATACAAGTAGAGGATTTTCTTTATCTCCAAATTTCTTTCCTGTGATTTCTTCAAGTTTAGAAATATACTCTGTTACTTCTTTCTTGATTTCATCATTAATTTCTCTTCCGTCTTCATAGTATTGAGTACAAGCTTCTGTTGTGATTGTGAAACCTTGTGGAACTGGAAGACCAATATTAGTCATCTCAGCAAGGTTTGCTCCCTTACCACCTAAAAGCTCTCTCATGTTTGCATTACCTTCGCTAAAAAGATATACATACTTTTTGCTCATTTTTTATTTCCTCCTTGTTTTTTAAAAGTATACGTCCCATCGATCCTAAGCCGTGTGAACGCACCTATATTAAAACGCCAAATAATTATATCATTATGACAAAAAAATACAATAGATTTGCTTTCGAAAGTATACAAAAATCGGCAGTTTTTGAATTATGTTAATTGCATTAAAAAAGGCGACCAATGGTCGCCAGTACGTATCGGCAATCATCGATCGCCAAAACATTATTCAATTGCTTTTTTAAATTGTGGCCACACTCCCATGCTGTTCTCATCTAACTTTTCTGCTACTTGATAAATATCATGTCCAGGATATTGATTACCTTCAACTAATGTTGGTCCTTTCTCTGTGATTGCTACATCCCATCCAACATATCTAACATTTTTACTTTTCTTTGCTGCTTTAATTACCATCTCTTTTGCTTCTTTAAAATAAGGAATTTCAAATCCATTTATTGGTGTTCCAGAAAGTGGATGTTTAGAAAACATCTTTCCTTCTTTGTTAACCGCATCTTCAATAATCTTTCCAGTCTCTATATCTACTTTTGCAGTCATTCCTCCACTATTAAAATTATCTACTACTGCAGATCCATTTCCTATTCTAATAAATGATGCCATAAGAGTAACTTCTTTTTTACTATTCATAACCGAAACTATTCTACAAGTATTAACACTACTTGGATTTAATAGATTCATTATTGCATGCTGTCTAATTGGTTCTTCTAATAAATACAATTTATTATCTATTAAGAATTTAAACAATGTTCTTATACGTGCATTATAGTATGTGTTAGCTTCATTCTTTAAAACTTCTACAGTATAATTAATTTTTTCATCTGTAGGAATCTTGTAACCAGGATCCACTTTTATTCCCTGTTTTTCCAAAAATGAATCAACCGCAATTGCATCTATTTTCTGAATTCCTTTTCCACATTGACCATCATTTGGTTTTGCAAAAAATATTGGATGCTTCGCAATAAAGCTTTTGAATTTTATAAATTCTTCATTTTTATAGAATTCTTTATCCATTTTTATATTATTAGGATTTATATATGCCCAATCTCTTGGAATAAATTCAGAAAAGAAACTATTAAATTCATTTTTGTTATTAAATAAATGCCAATAGTTTTTATTATTTAAAGACTTAACTATCTTATCGTTTCTTCCACGAGTTAACATGCTGTCTCTTTGCTCATGATTTAGCTTATAAAATCCAATAACATCATAATCCATATAGCCAGCACCATATCTAAAGCCACACCAAATCATATCAAAAAAGATTGCTATTTTAGATTTCTTACATTTTTTTGAAACAAGTTTTATTCTATCGAACATGCCTTTAAAGCTCATATTCTTTATTCTTTTTAAATAATATGATAATCTTGCCAATTTTTATTACCTCCAAGCCGAACGTATCTGTTCATAGCTATTTACATGCGTATTTTATTATAAATCAGGCTATATTACAACAAATTTGACAATTTTGAGCATAAAAAAGAAGGCAGATTTAAAATTTCTGCCTCCTTTTTATTATTAATTATAAAGCATAGTGTTAATCATATTTATGTATGTATCTTATCTTGCTAGTTTAACAACTATATTCGATAGAGTTCCTTTAAAGAATCTAAATGGACTTCCAGATTTATATGAAGATCCAAATGTAAGTGGAGTATTGAAATAATTTGTGAATGATTCATAGCTATAATGATATCTAAGCACATCATTTTGATAAAGGTATATAATGCCCTCAACTCTCTCTATTCGGATTGTCATATTTTCTGCTATAGGATCTAGCTTTTTAACATTTACTTCATCTGCACCATCTCTACAAGTTATTTCTATAATTCCAGGTTGATTTACCTTGTATCTTAGTGAAAAACCACTGTATTTGTTACTATCTTCATTCTTAGCACTTACAAGCGTATTCTGATTTAAATTAAAATCATTATCAAAGTCTTTTATTGTAAATGAAATAACGAAATCTTTTTTAGTATTATCTCTAGTGAAAAGTAAAACATCTGTTACAAGAGAATTTGTTCCATCAAATACATAATCTCCGTTATAGCTATATACCACATCTAAAATATTTGTAATAGGTGCAACAGAAACTTTTTGGTATTGAATATCAGATACTGTTTCAGTTCCAAAAACAAATCTAGAGTCTTCATCTCCAATTAGTTTACCAGGTTTATTAACTGAGTCTGTCTGACCCATTACAACACCGTCGTACATTCCTACATTAGCACTTGTTTCAAGGCCATATGTTTTGCCTCTTAAAGTAGGTATGTCTTTAATTGAGTCTGATGAATCTCCTATAGTAAGAGTACCACTATCATTTTTAACTGCACTAAATCCTGTTGAAATTATTTCACCGCCTGTAATAGTCATAGTTCCATTTGCTAAATTATGAACAGCTGCTCTAATTGTAGATATAGATTCTATATGTGCATTTCCACTAATTTCTACTGAACCACCATTATTATACAAAGCCTGCTTTGGATTTTTGGTAGGATTACTTGTAGAAATAAAAGTATCACCTTTTATCTTTAATGTACCTGTATTGTTAATTGCAGCATGTCTTTCTGTAGAATTTAAAATTGTTCCAGAAGAAATTAATAAAGTACCAGCATTATCAATTAAAGCTATATCAATATTATCTGGATCGTTTGAAAGTGTGTGACTTCCTATATCTAATTCTACAATTTTTCCTTCAGGTATAGAAAAGTTTTCTACAGTATCTTTTAAAATAACTATTTTAGTATCGATGCTATCTTCTGCAGCATTAACAGCTTCTTGAATAGTTTCATAGCTCTTAGTACCAATCTTTGCAGCGTATTCTATATTTGGATCTATATATCCAGAAAAATATCCTGGATTAGATGTTCCACCATCAACATGTGCATAAGTCTTATCTACTTTATTTGAATTATATTGTGTACCTTCTCCACCAACTAATCTTGTACAGCCATAGAACATATTCGATGAACTTGTAATTTTATTAGTTGTAAAATCTCCTTCAGCCTCAATTTTTGTAAGAACACTACAACCTTGGAACATGTTTTGGGTATCAGTTAGTGCTGATGTTTTAAAATGTAATAAATCAAGTGTTCTAATCGCTTTACAATCATTAAACATATTTTTCATAGTTGTTACTTTTTCTACGTTAAAAGTTGAAATATCAAAAGTAGAAAGAATCTCACAACCATCAAATAACGATTCCATATTGGTTACTTTACTTGTATTAAACTTAGTTAAGTTTAAATTGTTTAAAGATTTGCAATTATAAAACATCTTATACATATCCGTTAATGCACTTGTTGTAAAACTGGTTAATGTTAAACTAGATAGCATATTGCACTCTGCAAACATCTCTCTTGCCGTTGTTACTTTTGTAGGTGCAAAACTTCCTAAATCTAGGCTAGATATTTTCTTGCATCCTTCAAACATTCCATCCATAGTTGTTACTTGTGTTGTTTGTAAGTTATCGATTTTTAATGTACTTAATTCTGCACATCCATTAAACATGTCTGCCATTGTTGTTATCTTATTTTCTCTAAAGTTATTTAAATTTAAGCTAGCTAATTTTTTACAATCATAAAACATTGCTTGTGTTGTTGTTACATTTCTTATATCAAATCCACTTAAATCTACATTTGCTAGGTTAGTACATCCAGACATCATTGATTCTAAGTTTGTTAAATTTGTTGTAACAAAATTTGAAAGGTTTAGTCTTGTAAGATTGCTACAATCTTCGAACATACAATACATACTAGTAACATTTGTAGTATTAAAATGAGATAAATCTAAATTTCTTAAATTCTTGCAGCCCTTAAACATACTTTTCATGTTAATGACACTACTTGTATCGAAATTTCCTAGGCTTAATGCAGATATCTTTTTACAATCTGCAAACATTCCTTCCATATTTGTAACATTTTTTGTATTTAGTTTGCTTACATCTAATAATGTTAGGTTAATACAATTATTAAACATGTTACTCATATTAACTACATTTAATGTTGTTTCAACATTTAATGACTTTAAAACATCTAATGTTGCTACATTTTGAAATCCATTGAACATATCTTGTGCATTATTATTTAAGTATACTCTCTTTGCCTCACTCCAAAGCTTTATCTTGTCTCCATCTTGCCATGCATAAATTGGCTTATCTGAATCTGAAGTTGAAACAATGTTATCTGCTGTTTTATTGCTTGCTGTTGGTTCAACTTCACTCCACTCAAAAGATCTTACTGCTGTATTTTCTCTTGTATATTGTCCGCTATTGTCGCCTGTTATTCTCTTTATTGCCACATTAAATTGTCTTCCTGGCAAATAATTTGCTGTTGTTAAAGTATGCCACACTGCATATAATGTAATATCTTCATCGCTATACTCTTGTTCAGGATCATATGTTACCGTATCACTTCCTTGTACTATGCTCCATCCTATTAAATACATTCCTATTGGAGCTCTAAAACCTGCTTTTTCTTCACTAAAAAGTTTTACTGTATTTTTCTTTCCTTTATATTGTACTGTCGTTTCATTGGCATCTGTATTTGAATAATATCTTATTTCACAACTCCCAACCGACTCTCCATAGTCTTCTGAAGTATCTATACTAGAATCTGCTCTTGATCTACCTACCAAGACCGATCCTTCACCTCTATATAATAAATTAATTGTTCTATCTCTATCTCCAGCAAATTGCAAACAATACTTTAGTGTATTCGTGTTTTGGTTATAATCAAAATATGGGCTTTCTACTCCGCCTATAGTTGCTGGTATTATGTTTGAAGCTACTTTAACATCATTTCTATAAACTGCATACTTTGGCTCAGCGTTTTCATCACTTATTTTTCTAATCTCATATGATGCATTATTAGATAATCTTATAGAGTTCTTGCTATAATCTAGAACTGTTATATTTTCACTCGACTTTATATCTTTTATAAACGCAGTCATAAATTTCATTTTTTCATTAACCACATTAGATTCACTTGTTAATTCTGATATATTTTTAAAGAACCTCGCATTCAAAAACGTAAGTAGTCCTATTACTATAGTAGCTACCAATACATATATTGTTAATGATGTTACCGTTACGCCTCTTTTATTATTAATCATAATCAAATTCGTCTCCTATAAAATACTTATATTTCAACAATTAGGCATAAATACCCACCTTCAATTATACTATTGTTTACTATCGTTAAACACGTATCTATTTTTATTGTAATTAAAACTTAACAAAATTGAAAAAAAGATGAGCAAAATCGCCCATCTTTAATGATTTTTATTAATTTATGTAAATATTTTTATATAGCAACTATTACACCTAATTCACTAAGTACTTTTACACCCATATAAGCAAAATAGAATAGTACAAAGCATATTCCAACCGCTCTTCCCATCTTATGCTTTATACCTATAAATGGAGTGATAGCATATATGATATTTCCAATTATTAAGATTAGAAGCTCTTCTCTAAATCCCATTACGTTTGCAATTGGTTTAATCGCTCCAGATGTACCTAAAATAAGAATAATATTAAAAATTTGCGAACCGGCTATATTTCCTATAGCTAAGTCTGTCTCACCTTTTTTAGTAGCTTGTATACAAGTTATAAGCTCAGGTAATGAGGTTCCCACTGCAACAATTGTAATTGCTATTAGCTTTTCTGAAAGACCCATGGCAAGTGCAATTAATCTTGCATTATCTACAGTAATATCTCCTCCAACTTTTAAAAGAACAATTCCTAGAACAATTGCTATTATTGCATATAGCGTCGGAAATCTATTTTCAAACCTAGATTTTTCTTTTTTGATCTTTTTAATTACTCTATTTTTTCTACGTTTAATATCTTCTTTTTCTATATCTTTTTCATTTTGACTTTCGTAATTATTTATAGATTGTCCATACTTGGCCATCAGGAAGTTATATGCCAAGTACAAGATCATCATAAGAAGCATTGCAACTCCTTCGTATCTAGAAATAATTCCATCATTAATTACCATCAAATAAAGAACAATCGTAAAAAATACAACAAGTGGTTGGTCCACAAATCTTGTTTGTTTCTTTATATGAAGTGTCTTTATAGAAGCACATAAGCCAATAACCAAAAACAAATTGGCAAAATTACTTCCTACGATGTTTCCCATAGATATTAAATTTTCGCCTTTTAATGCAGCATTTACGCTTATAACAAATTCTGGTAGTGAAGTACCAATAGATACAATTGTAAGACCAATTATAATCTCTGGTATCTTAAATCTTCTTGCAACACCAGATGAACCATCTACCAAAAAATCTGCACCTTTAGCCAGTAAGACTAAGCCTAATAAAACATAGATTATTTCAAGTAGCAAATCCATTTGCTATTTCTCCTTTTCTTTTGTTACTTATTTTATAATCCAATTTCTTCTATAGATACAGTACTTTGATCACCTGTTTCCATATTTTTAAGAGTTACTTTATTTTGTGCTACTTCATCCTCGCCTATTATAATTGCATAAGGAATATTTTGTTTATTTGCATAATTTAATTTTTTCTTAAATGCTTTTTCTTCTAAAAAGATCTCTGTATTAACTCCTCTGGCTCTTAGCTTAGTAGCTACTTCAATAGGATAAGTTAAATCATCTATCATAGGAACAATTATTACTTTTGAAATTGCTTTTTGAGTATTTTCTTTTAAAAGCTTGTATTCATTTAATACATAAAATAATCTTGTAAGTCCAATAGAAATTCCAACGCCTGGAAGTTTCTTATTGGTATAGTACTCAGCTAAGTTTTCATATCTGCCACCTGAACATACACTACCTATTTCAGGATACTCATCTAGAATTGTCTCATAAACAGTACCTGTATAATAATCTAATCCTCTAGCGATACTTAAATCTACTTTATAATAATCATCAGGAACTCCAAAAGAATTCATATATTTTGAAACATATTTGATTTCTTCTAGACCTTTTTTAAAGCTATCATTTTCTATATTTAGACTATCTAAATATGAAATCGTATTATCATGTGCAGAAATAAAATCAATAATCTTATTTTGATTTGCATCATCAACGCCTAAATCACTAAGCATTTCTTTAACATTTTCTTTACCGATTTTATCTACTTTATCTACTATTCTTAAAACATCAGTAATCTTATCTTCTAAGCCCAAACTCTCGAAAAAGCCACCTAATAATTTTCTATTATTAATTTTAATAGTAAATTTTCCAAAATCTAGTTTTTTAAATACTGTATAGATTATGCTTGGAATTTCAGCATCATTTGAAATACTTAGTTCTCCATCGCCTATAACATCTATATCGCATTGATAGAATTCTCTATATCTTCCTTTTTGAGGACGTTCAGCTCTATATACTTTTCCAATATGATATCTTCTAAATGGAAAAGACAAAACTCCATAGTTTTTTGCAACATACTTAGCTAGAGGAACTGTTAAATCAAATCTTAAAGATAAATCGTTATCGCCTTTTTCAAATCTATAAATTTGTTTTTCTGTTTCTCCACCAGCTTTTGCAAGAAGAACTTTTGAGTCCTCAATAATAGGAGTATCTATTGGTAAAAAGCCAAACTGTTCATAGGTACTCTCAATTATTCTTTTTATTCTATTAAATTCAATTTGGTCTTGTGGAAGAAGTTCCATAAAACCTGGTAAAGTACGAGGTTCTACAATATTATTTGCCATCAGCAAGCGCCTCCTCTTTCGTAATATCTTTTTCTTCGTTAAAATATGATTTTTTAAATATTTTTTCTATAGTTAATAAAGCTATGAACAAAACAAAATATGGTGATGTATAAAATGTTGAATTTCCAAACATATCATTTATCATATAAGAAACAAACACTGCCATTCCTACAAACTCGATATTGTTCCATTCTTTTATTCTTAAATGAATCTTCCTTACAAAAACTATTGTAAATAAAATCCATGCTAATATATACGAAATCAAATAATTAAATAATAATCTATCTGTAAATTGATGGATAACCACATTTAAAACAATCATCAAGAGTAAAATCAATAGTAAAATAACAGCTAGTTGTTTTGTTTTATATTTTGCAAGCTTAACATCAAATAATACTCCAAAGAATATCATAAATATGCTAGTAAAATAAAGTGTAGCACCAATCAAACCTGTTGTAATACTCATCTGCAAAAATATATTATGAGATCTTAATCCGTTATCTTTATCGTAATCTCTTGCATTTTCTAATCCCCATCCAATTATAGGATGCTCATTAAATATTCTAAATGCCATCTTCCATAAACGTCCTCTACCAGAACCTATGGTATCAGTAGCATCTTCTATTTCTTCTTCAGCTAATAGGTCATCTGAATTATCGTTATCATCCTCATCATCTAAAGCTTCATTAGTTATTGTAGATAATTGACTAAATAATTTTTTAAACTCTTTTTCAAAGAAGTTATCTCTTCTATTTTCTAGTTCTGTCACATGGTGTCCAAATGTTATTAATTCATTTTTATATGTAAATTCATTTATTCCATACTCATTTGCTTTTTCTTCAGAAAGAGTATTTATTGTATGGCAATAAGTCTTTCCAAGAAAATTAGTATACACATGAACAAAATTATATTTAATGCCTTTAGATTTTAGATATATAACATTTGATCCAACAAAAGTTGTAGTAATCAAAACAAATAAAATTGTAATTACAATACAAGAAACAAATTCTTTTACTTTTTTAAGTTTTATAAGTCTTATAAGAGTGACTATAAATAAAAATGCAAGTCCAAAAGAAATACCTAGAAGCATAGCAAAAGTATCATTTGTTGAAAGAATTGTAAAGAATAATATGCAGTCAATAAAAGCAATTGCTTTAAATACTTTGCTTTCTTCTATTATGGCCATACAAATTGCCATCATAAGTAATATTGCAATCAAATGCCCAAAATAGTTTCTATTTGAGAAAATAAATCTATTATAAAAAGTCACATTAAAAAGTGCTCTGCCAAATAATGTCGCAATCGTAGCTAAAACCATAAATAATGAAGAAATTAAAATAGCCCTTAAAATCCACTTTTTGATATCTTTAGAATTATTTCCTAGCATCAATACGCTTACAAAAACAGCTCCGTAAAGTAAGAATGTGAAATATCCTTCTCTATGTCTTGGATTTCCATTCCATGCTCTATCTAAAGTATTATCAAATCTATCGGCTTCAGTAAAGTTGGCTAGATTTTGAGTAAAACTAGATATCTCTTCTCCTTCTTTAGTATTTTTTATCTCTTCTTCTGCATAAAATTCAGCACATGCCATGCAAGTTGCAAAGGCAGTCCAAATCATAAATAAAGCAAGCAATATAATTGGTAAATAATTTTTTAAATTTTCTTTTCTAAATATCTTTATATTAGACTTTTTACAAATAATAATTCTACCAATTACATAAACTACTGAATATCCTAATACGAAAATACAAAGAATACTATTACATCTATAGAGAACATCATTGGTATTTACAATCTCATAATTTTTAGCCTCTTCAGAATCTTTGCCATATTCATAAACAATTTGATCTTGCTTAATAACAGAAGCTTTTCTAACCATAGATGTAATTGGAATTATTGCTATTAATAAAGCTATAGATATTATTGCTAATATTCTAAATATTCTATTAAATCGTTCAATCTTATTATCCATAATACTCACTTTAATAATTATTTCTTTTCAACTAATTCTTCATTAAACTTAGATTTCTTATTTAGTACTTCAAATGTTATCATTCCTAAGAATATCATAAAATATGGTGATGTATAGAATGCAGAGTTTCCAAATAGTGAAGAAACCATATAAGAAACAAATACAAGTCCACCAATAAATTCAAAAGAATTCCAGTCCTTAATTCTCAAATGAAGTTTTTTAATAAATATTGCAAATGTTAATAAACTTAATACAAATGCTGTAATCAAGCCATTAAATAATAGCTTATCAGTAAATTTGCAAATAATTACATTTAGTATAATCACTACGATTAAATAACTAATTCCAATTATTATTTTTCCTTTTTTACTAAATTCTCTAAACTTAGCATCAAATACTAATTTAAGGAAAATAAATATTGTAGCTGTCAAATACATAATTACTCCAGGAATACCTGTTGTTCCACCTAGTTGAAGTACAAGGTTATGGGTTCTACCTTCAGAAATGTTATATTGAGTATAGAATTCATTTAACATGTTTTCTAATCCCCAGCCAAACCATGGACGTTGATTCATCAAATCTAAAGATCTAATCCATACAGGTGCTCTACCAGAGCCAACTAGTCCTAAATCATCTAAAGAAACATTTTCTTCATCAGTAGCTATTTCATTAGCTGTAGATGATCCACCATTAATTTTTTCTAAATCTATATTATTATCTTTAATAAACTTAGCAAACTCTTCATCAATTTTTGATTGTCTTGCTTGCCATTCCTCTAATGTCTCACCACTAACTTTTGGATACTTAGCAGAAATAGCATTTAACATATTTTGAACATCTTCTTTAGTGAATTCCTTGTTCTCACCTGATTGTTCACTTGTATTTGACTTATAATAGCCAAACATCTTTCCAATATCGCCAAATAATGATTTGAAGTTTCTAACTACAAATGAATCTCTCTTTTTGTCTAATTTTGTAATTTGATTTCCAAAGTATAGGTCGATTCCATCAATCTTTTTGCTCTTTATCTGAAGCTCTTCTGCTAATTTTGAATCCATAGTATTAAAAGATAGTTGGAATGTACTATTTCCAAAATTCATAAATACATTGCCATAATCAAATTGCACACCTTTAGTAGAATAAGTACCACTCTTTGCTGAAACATATGAAAAAGACATAAAGACAAAAAGTAAAATGCAAACCATGCTTTGAGCAAATTCTTTCCAATCCTTTTTATTAACCACATTAATAATAGTAATAATAAATAAGAATATTATTGCGCAAAGAACACCTAAATATGCGCCGAAAGTATCACATGTAAATAGTAAAACCATGTATAGTAATACATTTATAAATGATACGCCTTTAAAGTATAAGTTCTTGTCTTTAATAAATGCTCCAATAGTCATTACTAAAATAACAGAAATATAATATCCAAAATGATTTCTATTATTGAAGGTCGCTCTATCGTAGTATGTAATACCATAAAATGCAGAATATCTAAATAAAGATAAAAATGCAAATAATCCAGAAACTAGCGAAGAAATAATAAGTGCACGTATAATCCATTTTTTATAATCTTTGCTATCAACACCTAGCATTAGAATGTTAAGCAATACTGTTGCATAAAACATGAATGAAAAGTATCCATCTTTTAAGTTAACGCATCCATTCCAACTTCTATCGCCAGCGTTTGGCATTCTATCTGTTTCGCTCCAGTTAGCAATATCTAAATAATAATTATAATCCTTATCTTGCTCAGTATGAGATTTAAGATAATTCTCGGCTCCAGCTTCCATACCTGCTTGAATACAACCTATAGAAGTCCATATCATAAATACAGCTAATAAAATGCAAGTCCAATTTTTAGAAAAGAACTTTTTAAAATTAAACTTTTTCCAATCAGTGCTTACTAATTTACTTCCCCAATAAACAATTTGAACACAAATAGAAATAACGCACAAAACACAATTATATGCGTATATTGTTCCAGACATATCTATTGGTTGTGCAGGATTAGTTTCTCCACTAGCTAATGCTGCTTCAAATTGATTTACCGATGCTTTTCTAACAAATAAAAACAAAGGTATTTCTATAACCAAAAGTAATAGCAATACCATTGCTATTACTTTAAATTTACTATTAAACTTCTTAACTTCAACTTTCTTCATTATTATCCCCTTACGCTTTTAGCTTTTTCTTCTTTCCTTTTGGATTTTCTTGTAATTCATGTAGTTCAGTTGTAATACCAGTTTCTGTAATTTCCGCTTCTTCTTTCTTCAATACCACTTTTATAGAAGCAAACAAAATTTTTAAATCATATTTCAATCCAAAATGATTAACGTACTCTAAATCGTATTCAATTTTTCTATGAACACTAATTCCATTTCTTCCTCTTACTTGAGCAAGCCCAATAATACCAGGACGTACACTTGCTCTTCTTTTTTGTATAGGTGTCATCCATTCATAATAAGGTAAAACCCATGGTCTAGGCCCAATAAAAGACATCTCACCTTTTAATACATTGTAAAACTGAGGTAATTCATCTAGACTAGTTTTTCTAATAAACTTGCCTACACTTGTAACCATTTCTTCATGGGTCATCTTGCCATCTAATTCTTTTCTATCATTTCTCATAGATCTAAACTTATACATCTTAAATGGTTTTAGATCTTTTCCCATTCTATCTTGAATAAATAATGGAGATCCTTTATCTTCTTTCCAAATAAGAAAAGCAATAATCGCCATTGGAATAGCCATCAATATTAAAATACATATAGACACAATAATGTCACAAAATCTTTTAAAGTATTTATACATATTTCCTCCTAAAATATATATCAACCATATTGTTGATATGGACACCGATGGTGTCCTGTACTTTTTAGAATTCGCAATTACCAGGAGTACGTGGATAAGGAATAACATCTCTAATGTTTTCAACTCCTGTTAAATAAATAAGAAGTCTTTCAAATCCCATACCGAATCCACTATGAATTGTTGTTCCGTACTTTCTAAGATTTAAGTACCAATCCAATCCTTCTTTTTTCATTCCTAATTCATCCATACGAGCAACTAATTTGTCGTAGTCTTCTTCTCTTTGGCTTCCACCAATTAGCTCTCCTGCACCAGGAACTTCTAAGTCAACAGCAGCAACTGTCTTTCCATCTGGATTTTGTTTCATATAAAAAGCTTTTATATCTTTTGGCCAATTTGTAATAAATACTGGACCGTTGAAATATTCTGTAATGTATTTTTCGTGTTCTTTTGCTATATCTTCGCCATATTCAGGTTTGAATTCAAAGTCAACTTTTGCATCTTTTAAAATTGTAATAACATCTTCATGACTAATTCTTGTAAATTTGCTATCTAATAATTTTTGTAGTTTTTCAATTAAGCCAGGAGCAACAAATTTATTTAAAAATTCCATTTCTTCTGGACATTTTTCTAATACAGTTGAAACAATATGCTTTAACATATCTTCTTCTATATCCATTACTCCATCTAAATCGCAGAAACAAATTTCTGGTTCAATCATCCAAAATTCTGCAGCATGAGTTTTTGTATTTGAGTTCTCTGCTCTAAATGTAGGTCCAAATGTATAGATCTTTCCAAATGCATGTGCATAAGTTTCGCCTTCTAATTGGCCTGTAACTGTAAGCCCAACTTTCTTACCAAAGAAATCTCTATCGTATTCAACTTTTCCACTAGAAGCTACTCTATCTAAATCCAAAGTAGTTACTTGGAACATCTCGCCAGCGCCTTCACCATCATTTGCTGTGATTAAAGGTGTATGTACATAAACATATCCTCTATCTTGGAAGTATTCATGAATAGCCATAGCAGCTACACTTCTAACTCTAAACACAGCATTAAATAAGTTTGCTCTTGGACGAAGATATGCTTGTTCTCTCATGAACTCAACAGAGTGTCCCTTCTTTTGAAGTGGATAATCAGCATCGCATTTACCTAGTACAGTAATTGAAGATGCTTTTATTTCGAAAGGTTGTTTAGCATCAGGTGTAAGTAGAACTTTTCCTTCTACTTCAATACTAGAATAAATTGTAACTTTTGTAATATCTGCAAAGTTTGGCAAAGTATCTTCGTATACTATTTGAACATTCTTAAAAAATGTTCCATCATTCATCTCAATAAATCCAATTGACTTTGAGTCTCTTGCAGTTTTTACCCATCCTCTTAGAGTGATTTCTTTATCACCATATTTTTCCTTTTCTTTATATAAATCTTTTACACAAACTACCATAATAATTCAGTCCCCTTTTTAAATATTAAAATAATGCAAAGCCTTGAAATAAAGGCATATTTTAACTAATTAATTATACACAAAATACAAATAACATACAATATTAAAATAACAAAAAAGAGACTTTCCTACTTGAAGGAAAGCCTCGTTAAATCATCAATAAAATTAAGCTCTTGGATGTGATTTCATATACATTGTTTTAATTCTGTCTTGTTCCATTTGAGCATATACTTGAGTAGAAGAAATGTCTGAATGTCCAAGCATTTCTTGGATAGCTCTAAGTTCAGCACCATTTTCTAATAAGTGCATAGCAAATGAATGACGAAGTGTATGTGGAGTGATATCTACATCAATGTCTGCTTGGTTTTTATATTGTTTAATAATCTTCCAGAAACCTTGACGAGTTAATCTCTTACCATTTACATTTACAAACAATGCATTGTCATTGTCATCTTTTAACATAGATTTTCTAGCTTTAGTTAAATACTCACTTAAAGCGTTGTTAGCTAAAGAACCTATTGGAATAATACGCTCTTTACCTCTTGTAGCACATTTAATTGAGCTACCTTCTAAATCTATATCATCTAAGTTTAGAGAAATAAGTTCTGTTACTCTAATACCTGTTGCATAAACAAGTTCAAGCATAGCCTTATCTCTATAACCTTTAAGATCTACACATTTTGGTTGGTTAAGAAGAAGTTCTACTTGTTCTGTAGAAAGTATCTTAGGTGGTTTTCTAGTAATCTTTGGAGATTCTAGATTTGTTGTAGGATCTTCTGTAACAACTTTATTCTTGTATAAATATTGATAGAATGAACGAAGTGAAGCTAAGTTTCTAGAAATAGTACTATCAGCTTTACCTTCATTTTTTAATTCACCAAAATATTCTTTTATTGAATTCTCATTACAATCAACAGCATTTAGATTATGTGCATCTAAATAGCTTCCATATAATTTGATATCACGATTGTAAGATTGTAATGTGTTATCTGACAATTTCTTATCGTTTTGAAGGAAATCTAAAAAGTTTTCAACGAGATTATTATTCATTTCTAATACTCCTTTAAAATAAAAATATAAGTATCTTTCCCATTAACCCAGAAAAATTCTGAAGTTAATAAAATTAATCTTATGTACTGCTTATAAATGACATAACAACATGCATTTATATTTTTCCACATTAGCAAGCATATTGTATACGAATTTTAACATAATTGCAATACTTTTTTATGTAAATTTTTCTTATTTAAATATATATATTATACAGAGTATCAAACTAAGGTTACTTAAACCAAGAAATTACGCACATTATACTACCTATTTTTTGTGTTGTAAAGCTATTTTAAACGATTTTTATGGTAAAGATTTATAAGCCGAAACAGCCAATTTATCGCATATGTTATTATACTTGTTATCCGCATGGCCCTTGACTTTGATCCATTCTATGTTGTGAATTTGAGTGAATTCATAAATCTGTTGCCATAATTCTTTATTCTTTACGTCCTTCTTTCCAGCCGTTTTCCAACCGTTCTTTTGCCAGCTATAAATCCAACCTTGAGTAAAGCCATTTATAAGGTATGCACTATCGCTGTAAAGCCTTACATTGCAAGGCCTTTTAAGCAATTTAAGAGCTTCAATAGGCCCCGTAAGTTCCATCTGATTATTAGTTGTATTTTCGGCCGCACCACTAATTTGCTTTTCTACATCTCCATATATCAAAACGGCTCCCCAACCGCCTTTTCCAGGGTTTCCAGAGCATGCGCCATCTGTATAAATCGTTACATTATCCATATTTTTTCTTCCCTTTTAAAAATTATATTATTCGATGATTAGTATTCATATGCTATGAAAAAATAACAGCCAAAGCCTTCAAATCACTTAATATTGAATATTTTGCAGCAACTTAGAAAAAAATATGAGGCGAATGAGCGAAGCGGAATGTAAGCAGGCTCATATTTTTTTCATAGTTGATGCTAATATGCAATATTTAGTGACTTTTAGAAGGCGACGCTCATATTTTTGAATAGCATATGAATACTAATCATCAGAATCTATTAATAAAACAACTTGCATATATGGTAGCATAAAAATATAATAAATACTAGTAGTTATCACTATTTAGGAGATTTAAGAAGATGAAAATTTGTGGAATCGTAGCTGAATATAATCCATTTCATAATGGTCATAAATATCAGATTGAAGAGATAAAAAAGAAGACAAACTGTGATGCAATAGTTGCTATAATGAGCGGTAATTTTATGCAAAGAGGTGTGCCTGCAAGCTTTGATAAATGGACAAGAGCAAAAATGGCAATCGATAATGGAGTCGATCTTGTAATTGAGCTTCCTACTCTATATGCAACAGCTAGTGCAGAATACTTTGCATTAGGTGCAGTATCACTTTTAAATAGTTTAAATTCAATTGACTATATTTCTTTTGGAGTAAAAAATGACAATTTAGAATTATTAAATAAAATTGCAGATGTTTTAGCAAACGAACCGGAAGATTATAAAAAAGAATTTCAAAAAGAATTAAAAAATGGAGTGTCTTTTCCAGTAGCTAGAAGTAAATGTTTGCAAAACCATTTTAAGAATGAATATGATTCCAATTTAATAGAAGAAATAATGATAGACTCAAATAATATTTTAGCTATTGAATACCTAAAAGCTTTGAAAAATCTGCAAAGTAGCATCTCTCCTATCTTAGTAAAAAGAAATGGCCCAGATTATAATTCATTAGATATAGTAGATAGTTTTTGTAGTAGTACAGCAATAAGAGAAGCATTGAATAATCACGATTTAAATAAAATTCAAAATGTTGTACCACTAAGTACATTAAAAACTATTGAACATGAAATAGATATTGGAAAAGTTCCAATGAACCTAAATAATTTCGAAAAAGAAATATTATATGTTTTAAGAAGAATGGATGCTTATTCTATTTCTACATTAGCAGATGTAAATGAAGGATTAGAAAATGTTATAAAAAAATCGCTCCAAGAATGTTTTGATTTAGAAAGTTTAATCAATGAAATAAAATCAAAAAGATATACAAGAACAAGAATCGAAAGAATTCTAGTTCATGCTCTACTTGGAATTAGAGATAATTATCTTAAAAAGAATAAAAGCACCCCAAAATATGCTAGAATACTAGGTTTTAGTAAGCAAGGCAAAAAAGTGCTTTCTGAAATATCAAAAAATTCTTCTATCCCTATAGTCACTTCTGTAAGCAGCTTTATAAAGAAAGCAACTGATGAAGAATTAGAGATGCTAAACATAGACATAGAAGCATCAAATATATATACACTTGGCTATCCAATACCAAAACATAGAATTAATAATTATGATTTAACTGCAAAAATAATAGAAGGCTAAATGCCTTCTATTTTTTATCTTCACTATTTTCTTCTGAACCAGATTCATCATTTTTAGAATTATCTTCTTGCTTTTCTTCTATATCTTTAGCTTCTTTATCTTTAACTTCACTTTCTTCATTTTCTTCTCTTTCTTTTTTCTTCTCATCTAATTCTTCTTGTTTCTTTTCTAAGTCTTCAATTTGTTTTTCTAGTTCTTCTTGTGCATGAATTATAGCATTTTTTATCTTTTCTTCTGTAGTTTTTCCTGTAGCCGTCTGAAGAATCTTTTCAACTTTAATTGCTCTTAATGCATAGAAAATATAAACAAGTGAAATAAGCATACTTATAAAGCTTGCAGTCTCTGGGATATGCTTTGCAATCAAAAATGCAAATGCTTCTAGTAAAATTGGAAGTGATGACACATATACTGCAATTTTAAAGTAATCGCGTGTTCTTAATCTATTAATAAATACAATATTCAAAACAAAAGTAGAAAATGCATATAGAACCAAGAAGAATGCTCTATAAATACCATATAATACAAAGAATACTAATATGAACGTAAGCATTACTAACAATCTAAACATATATGAATCAGCCATTTCGTTTAGTTCTGTAATTAGTTCTGCTTTGGTTATTTTATTTACTTTTGAAAAAACAAATTTACCAAGTCTTTCTAAAGAAATATCACTAATAGTTGGTGTATATACATCAATTCCATCACCTTTTACCAATACATAAACACTATACTTTTTATTTGTTTCTTCATATACAGTATCTAAATTTATATCTTCATCGCCACTGCCAACAATACATACATATGTATTACTATCGAATCTAAATTTAGCATTTTCTTCTGCTTTAATAATACCTTCTTCAAGAACAAAATTTGGTACATTTTCATCTATTGTTTCGATATACTCCGGCATTAAATCAAATAGTTTAGCAGTTGCCGCAATCGCAAAAATAGTACTAAATAGCAAAATAGTCTTAGCAAAAAAACCAATTGCAGAAAGTACACCTTCTTTTAGCACATAAGGAAACATTCTTTGTTCAACTATTGATAAAAAGTACTTCTTAAAAAAACTAATTTTATTAGTTCCCATTAATTCATAATCCTTTCGATTTTTTGATTAGTGAATACTAGATTAACATCTATCTTAACTTTATCTCCTACATTGCAATCAATATCTGTAACATCAACCATAAAATTATTCATGCCTACTCTACCTAAAATAGGTACAATCTTATCATTAATTACAACATATCTATTTCCATCTTTAAATAGACCTGCAACTGCCTTCTTTAATGCTCTTAGTTTATCTATAGCTCTTGCTGAATCTTTTGGACCAGATACAAAAATTCCATCTGAATAACCCGCTTCTACTATAGCTACTTTTGAGTCTCTTTTCAATGTGTAAGTGCCAGAATAGCCTATTTTACGGTCTTTTTGAATCTCTCTTATTTCACAAATTTCACTTTCTAGATATCCTACTCTATGAAGCCCTGTCTTTTCTTTTATCTGAAGTCTTCCAGAAAATGCAGATCCTATTCTAACAGCATCTAATTGCATCATAGGATATTTAAAAAATGCTGAGCTATTTGCACAATGTGTAATTCCAGAATTAATTCCATTTTGTTTTAATCTAGCTAATACATTTATAAATCTATCAAATTGTAATTTAGTAGTTTTATCATCATTTGCATATGCTTCAATAAAATGAGTATATGTACCCACTAAATTTAATCTATCGCATTTTTCTAATTCTGCTTTTATTTCTTTAATAAACTCATCAGTTAATTTTTCATAATCAAAACCAAATCTAGAAAAACCTGTATCTATCTTTAGGTGAATATCTATAGTCTTATTATTTTCTTCTGCAGCTTTTTGAAGCATTCTTAATGACTCAATTGACCCAACTGTAGCTGTTAAATTGTTTTGAGCAATTAATGTAGCTTCATCATAAATAGCTGTTGCATTCAAAACTAAAATTGGATTGTTGTTTCCAAGATTTCTTATATCAATTGCTTCAGAAACTTTTGAAACTGCAAAATGATTGATACCATTTTCTAATAGTTTTTGCAGCATGGTTTCATAACCAATTCCATAAGCATTTCCTTTTAATACAGCAATTATTATTGGCTCTTTGCCTTCAACTTTATTTAGTTTGCTTTTTATAAGCTCTATATTATGCTGAATCTTTGATTCTTCTATAATAACTCTATTAATTGAAAACACCTACTTTCTTTTTAATTATTTATTGTCACTATTTTCTTTCTTTTGTTTTTCTCTTTCTTCGAAATCTTTATTTTCCTTCTTTTGTCTTGCTCTAATTTTAAAACCACGAATCTTTCTAACAATCTTTTCATAAACAAAATCCATAAATGGATTTGTTACCATTCTTAGTTCTCCAACAAATTCAACGAAATCTCCATTGAATCCTTTTTTAAACTTATAAATTCCATATTGAGGATGTCCTTCATCTACATGTCCAGATACTCCTCTAAAATCATATATATCGCATTTATGCTCTAGTGCTACTTTTATTTGCTCCCATTGAAGCAAATAGTTTGGCATAACATTTCTATATTCATTTGAACTTGCTCCATATAAATACCAAACTTTGTTACCATATATAATAGTAATAACACCTGCAATAATATTTCCTTGATATTCTGCTAGTAATAATCTTAAATGTCCATTTGGAGCTAATTCATCATACATTCTTTCAAAATATTCAAGTGGTCTAATTACAAAATTATCTCTAACACCAGTAGTTAGCATTATGTCGTGGAATTTTTTGATATCATCTCTTCCACCTTCTATTATCTTAACACCTTTTCTGCCAGCAAGCCTAATATTGTATCTCCATTTTTCGTGGAATGATGCCAAAAGTTCTTCTTCGGTCTTATCTTTTACATTCAATCTAAATACATATCTTGGTTGAATCATTTGAGCAAAGTCTTTAGCATCTTCACTAATTGTAAATCCAATCTCTCTTGCTATTTTTTTAAACTCTTCATCATCACTTGGTATATCTGGATCTAATACTATTCTAAAGCCTCTATACTTTTTAGCCACTTCTTTTGTTTGATTAACTAGGTCTTGGAATGTAGCTTTATCGTGAGGATCGCAAACAGGTCCTCTAGGACTATATACCATGCTTACTCCTTTTTCATATCTAATAAGTAAGCTCATTGATCCTTTTATTTTACCATTCTCATCTAATGATAATACTACCTCATTTTTCCAATCTTTTTTTACTCTTGCCCATTCAGGTGATTGCAAAAAGTGTCCCTTTGGGTGAGTTTGTAGAAAGTTTATATATTCTTCTCTTCTTTCATCAGTTAATAATGGCATTTTAATTACTCCTTACTTCTATTTTTGTTAATTATTAATAATAACAATTTCTTTTGTTGTTTTATTTAATGGTTCTAATTTACCATTTATCATCACGCAAGTATCTTCAATTCGAATTCCAAATTCGCCCTCAAAATAAATGCCAGGTTCAATAGTAATAACCATATTATTTTCTATTATATCATTTTCATTTTTAGGTGAAATAGTAGGATCTTCATGTACCTCTATTCCAACACCATGTCCAACAGCATGTTTAAAATCATAGCCATGTGATTTAATAATATCACGCGAAATAGCATCTATTTCACAAGCTTTCATACCAGCTTTTGTATTTTCAACGCCAGCTTTTTGTGCTTCATATACAATATCGTAGATTTCTTTGTATTTAGGTTTTACTCTACCCATAAATAATACTCTAGAACAATCTGAACAATAGCCATCTAATACGCATCCAAAATCTAATTGTACAACATCTTCATAGTTAATTACTCTATCTGAAGGTGTTGAATGAATTGCACCAGAGTTTGGGCCACTACCTACTATAGTTTCAAAAGATACTTTAGTAGCACCATGGTCTAAAAAGTAATTATCAATCAAACTTGCTACTTCTTTTTCAGTCATACCAATTTTGATTTGGCTTACAATATAATTATAACAGTCATCTGCTAATTTAGATGCTTTTTTTAGTTTTTCAATTTCTTCATTAGTTTTAATCATTTAATTAATGCTCCTATTTTTGTGGCGACCGATGGTCGCCGCTACATTATAATATTCCTTGGCGACCAATGGTCGCCGCTACGTTATAATATTCCAAGTGATAGTTTAAACAAAAATGTTGCTGTTGTCATTGCAGGTATAAGCATTGTTATATAAGTTGCAAGACAGATAAACGGTCCTAAAGGAATATAATCTTGTCTTTTTTTAATTCTAAGTAATAATAAAAAGATACTAATTACTGCTGCAAATAAAAACGAAAGTACAAACACTTGCACAAAATTTGTAAGTCCTAAGATAAATCCTATGGCCGTTACAAGTTTAATATCTCCTCCGCCCATCCCTTCTTTTTTAAGTATTAAATAAGCGATGCCGCCTATCATGACAAAAAGTAAAAACGCACACACACCACCCATTAATAAATCAAGCCCAACTTTTGTTTGAGTAATAAGCATATAAATTGTATATATTATTCCGATTCCAATTCCAAAATAATTAATTTCATCTGGAATAATACAAGCTTTTAAATCAGTATAAAATGCAATTTCTAGTAGGAATGTAAGAAAAGCATACATATAAAAGCTTATGCAATTTCCTACTATATAATATAGTAAAGAAATTAAAATTGTATTTATAATTATAAAAGCAATAGAAAAAGCAGGTTTAAATTTTACTTTTAGTTTTTTTATACTTTCTTTATGATTCTTTTTCTGTTCTTTCGTAAGTTTTCCTTCTAATTCTTCTTTGTGTTCTTCTAAATATTTCTCATATAGTTCTTCTTCTTTTAAAAACTTATTTACCAAGCCTTTAAATAAAAAAGAAAGAGGAATACTTACAATTAAAATAATAATATATGGAATTAACAAGTAAAAATTAATCAATCCATTCTCCTTTTAAAAAAGGCTAAAAACCAAAAAGTTTTAGCCTGTAAATTTATATCCATAATGTTTTAAAATCATTCTCTCGATAGGACGTTTCCAAGCTGTGTACCAGTATTCTTTTTTATTGATTGGTTTAACATATATAGAAAACATTCCTACTCTATTTGCACCAACAACATCTGTAAATATTTGGTCACCAATCATAGCTATTTCGTCATTTTTTAATTTCATTTGTTTTGCAGCTCTTAAAAAACCAGATTTTGAAGGCTTTTTAGCAAAGCTAATAATCTCTATATCAAGATTAGATTTTATTATTTCAAATTTTTCTTTGTGATATGTATTAGATAAAACAAGAATTGAAAAGCCTTTTTCTTTTGCACTCTTTACCCAGTTAATAATCTCTTCACTTAAGTAATAGCTCATATCAAAAAGAGTATTATCTATATCTAGCAAAATACCTCTTATGTGATGACCTTTCAAAAATTCCAAGTCTATATGTTGCAGTCCATCAAAAACAGCATCAGGCTTTAAATTGCTCATTTATATTATTCTCCTACTTCGATTGAATATCCTTTAATAACTTTTGTTAATTCTTCATCAGAGAAATCTTCTAAAGAAGAAAAGTCATAATAAGAATTGCTTTTTGTCCAAACAGAATGTTTGAATCCATCAATTCCTGTATATTTTGAAACTTCAGTATCTGCAATTGAGAAAGTAGCAACTTCTCCAGAAGGAATTTGCATCTCAAATTTTGATACCATCAAAGAACCAACTTTTCCATCTTTGAATTTAAGATCTAATTGCGCACTATTCATACCATGTAGAAAAATGCTATCGTATTCGATATCGTTAGATTCTTCTGATTTTGTAACTTTAAAATCTGTTCTATCTGTAAAATCAGGTTCTTTGTATTCAGCAGTACCAACAAATGTCTCTTTTATTTTAGTTTCGGTAACTGTGTCTACTTTATCTCCAGAAAGATTTTTTGTTTTATCTTCGCAAGCTAAAAGCAAAGTAGCAAGTAAAATAACCAAAATAATTAATAAAAACTTTTTCATATGTACCTCCATAAAAAATTATCTTTTTCCTTTTATCTTTTTTACTATGTTATTCTTTTTAACCTTAGGTACTGCAAGTCTTTTTGTAAGTTCTTTTTCTAGTTGATCAGCAGATAAGTCTCTGTAGATTCTTCCATCGACTGCAAGTGAAATTGCACCAGTTTCTTCAGAAACAACAGCAACAACTGCATCTGTTACTTCTGAAACGCCAATAGCAGCTCTATGACGAGTACCAAAAATTCTATCTAATGATTCTTTATCTGTAAGTGGCAAAATACAAGAAGCTGCTTCTATTCTATTATTTTTTATAATAACAGCGCCATCATGAAGTGGTGTGTCTTTAACAAATATATTTATTAATAACTCTGCAGAAACATCTGAATCAATGCTAACTCCTGTATGTGCAATTTCTCCTAAACTAGTATCTTTTTCAAAAACAACAAGCATTCCTGTCTTTGTAGCAGACATTGCTTTTGCAGCTTTTGCAACTTCTGGAATACAAGTAATGGTTTCTTCATCTTCTAAATCAAACCATTTTCTAATATTGGTATTTCCAACTTGTTCCAACGCTTTTCTAAGCTCTGGTTGGAATATAACAGCTATCAAAATGATACCATATTGCATAAAGTAGTCTAAAATTGAATGTAAAAAGTACAAATCAAAAACATACTTTGAACTTAAAATATTTAGTACTATCAAAACAATGATACCTTTGATAAGTTGCATTGCTCTTGTGTTTTTAAGAATCTTATAGCCTTTATAAAACAAAAATACGACTATAATGATATCTATAATAGAAAAAACTGCTTTAATAGGATAAGCAAACATTGTACTAAAATAATTCGATATTTCTGAAGTTTTAATCATATCAAAAAAATTATTAAGAATATCTCCCATAAAGCAAAACCCCCATTAGTAATAAAATACAATTTAAGGATTATCTAAACAAAGCTATACATACGCCTAAAACTGTAGCTGCAGCTAAAACTATGCAAACAATTCTTGCAACTTTCTTTTCCTTTGATGACATTTTATTCCCTCCTAACAATCTATAACATAAGGTTTCCCTTATAAAAATTCACAACATATATTACAACACTTTTTAGACTTATAGTCAACTAATATTCTAGCGGATTCGCGCTTAATTTGATGATTTTTTTCATATCATCATCTCTTGCCGAAACGTTCTTACGAATGGCTCCGCATTTTTGACATCTATATACTATAACATATCCTTTTTTATTATTTAAATCTACTCCAATTGGCTCTAATAGTCCATGACATGTTTCTTCTCTATCGCCTGGATTTATATCCACATGTTTTGAGTACAAACAAAAAGGACAATGATTTCTACAAGAATAGCCAAGCTTAGGTACTTTCTTGCCACAGTTTTCGCATATAAACTCTTCATCTATTTCATTAAAAACTTTCATAAAAACCTCTATTATCTATAAAAGCATCCATCTCCAATAAATTCTCTAATAATAGAATTAATTGGAATTTCTTTGCTATCTATTGGAATAAAGTAGCTTAAGAATTCATATAATCTCTTTGCTTCAGAAAATTCATCAGAGTTGTAGTCTACAGCGGCAAGCATAGGTTCTACATATGGTTTCAAAGCAGCTATTTCATAAACTGTAGATGAATTAAACATTACATCAGCATCATCTTGATAAGGGAAGATATATTTTTCTTCTCCTCTTCTTACTGATTCCCACATTCTAATAGTAGCTTCACTACCATGAGCTCTAAATTTACTATCTCTAACTAGTCTTCTAATTAATCTTGTATCTGAAGTTGTTACTCTATTGCAATCATCAATATTTAAAGTAGTTAATGCACTTATATAGATTTTGAACTTATTTTCTCTTGGAATCTTATTAGTTAAAGTTTCGTTTAATCCATGAATTCCTTCAACAACCAAAACTTCATTCTTACCTAATTTTGCTTTGTTTCCAAGATAAACTCTTGTACCTGTAGTAAAATCAAATGTTGGAAGTTCGACTTCTTTACCAGCAAGTAAATCTTTAAGTTGTGAGTTAAATAATTCAAGATCAACTGCTTCTAAACATTCAAAATCATATTTACCATTTTCATCTTTAGGCGTTCTAGTTCTATCTACGAAATAATTATCCATAGATAAAGTAACTGTTTTTATTCCATTTACGGCAAGTTGCACGCCTAATCTTTGAGCAAAAGTTGTTTTGCCAGAACTAGATGGTCCTGCAATCAAGATAAGCTTTTTCTTTTTATCTTTTGCTATCATATCTGCAATCTCAGCAATCTTCTTTTCATGAAGAGCTTCACAAATTCTAATAACTTCTCCTGCTCTACCTTCTTTAATATATTTATTTAATCCAACAATATTCTCGATTCCAAGTACTTTATGAATCTTGTCATACTCTTCAAAAGTAGCATATAGTTTTTTACTTCCATCTACTTTCTTAGCAATCTTACAATCAAATCTTCTAGGATAGTGAAGTAATAATCCTCCCTTTCCATACTTTTCTAATTCGTAATCTTGAGTGTAACTTGTAGAAATAGGCATAACACCATAAAAATAATTGAACGTTCCATCACAATAATACATAGAAACATGAGTCTTCATACGATTTTCTAAAAGACCTCTTTTATCCATCTTTCCTGCATCATTATACATATTCATTGCTTCTGCCAAAGTTAAAGTTCTCTTTTCAATAGGAAGATCTTGTTTAATAATCTTCTTCATTCTCTTACTAATTGCTTCTATATCTTTTTCTGTAAGCTTAAATTCAGCTTCACAGTATAAAGCATGTCCAAGAGCATAATTTACATAGAATCTCTTTCCTGGATATAACTCTTCAAATGCTTTAATTAATACAAATGTAATTCCTCTAACATAAATTTTGCTTCCGTCTGAAGTATGAGTATCTAGAAGTTTAATCTCGCAATCTCTATCTATTAGATAATTTAAAGACTTAACTTCATTAAAAGCTTTGCATGCGATAATCTTTTTATCGTTATTTTTAAGAACATCGCGTACAAACTCGATAACCTTCATTTTTTTGTTTATTTTATATACTTTTCCATCATAAGTTACTTTAATCAATATCATTACCTCCATGTAAAAATGCAAATAATTTGCCGTAATTATTATACACTACCAAGCTCCAAAAAAACAAGAATTTAAGCCATTTTGAAACATATTTGTTATGTTATTTTGGCGGTTTTATTGTGGTATTAAAAGAGAGTTAGTATGCTACTAAAGAAAACAATCTGCACGAGTACAGGCTCTTAGCTTTCCGGGCACTTAAGAACCTGCAAGTTGCAAATTCTCGGGCGGAGCACGGAAAGCTTAGAGCGTGCGAGCTCAAGCCGTTTTCGTAGTAGTATACTAACTCTCTTTTCTATATCCAGCAAAAGTGAAGATAACATAAAAAAGACTCGAATTTAGCTTAAATTCGAGTCTTTTTTGGAGGCGCCACCCAGATTTGAACTGGGGATAAAGCTTTTGCAGAGCTCTGCCTTACCACTTGGCCATGGCGCCATTTATTAAAAGTACGAGACTTATATTACAACAAATCTCGTACTTTGTCAATCTTTATGATTTACTTAAATTTACTCGCTCAAGATGCCTTTTACCTCTTCTTCTGAAAGATAGCGCCACTCACCTTTATTAAGACCATCTAGCGAAAGATTTCCTACACTTTCTCTTTTAAGAGCAATAGTAGAAAGACCTATTGCTTGTACCATTTTTCTAACTTGTCTGTTTCTACCTTCATGAATCTCAATTCTAAGTCTTGCTATGTCATTTGTATTATCTTGCAAAAGCATCTCAACTTTTGCTGGCGATGTAGTATAGTCTTCTATCTTGATTCCATTTCTTAATTTTTCTAAATCTTTCTCGCTTGGTACTCCTCTAGTTTTTACAACATATGTTTTGGTAGTTTCATGACTAGGATGAGTAACTTTATTTATAAACTCGCCATCATTTGAGAATAATAGTAATCCAGAAGTATACATATCTAGTCTTCCTACAGGAACGACTTTTTCTTCCACTCCTTTTAATAAAGACATTACTGTACTTCTTCCTTTTTCGTCTTTAACAGTTGTAACATAACCTACTGGTTTATTTAGCATCAAATAAACTTTCTTTTCTGGCTTAATTTCTTTTTTTCCATTTTTAAATTCAATCTTATCTACTAAAGGATCAACTTTTGTTCCTGGCTCTGTAACTATATCGCCGTTTACTCTAATTAATCCATCAGCTATCATCTCCTCGCATTTTCTACGAGAAGCTATGCCACACTCTGCCATATACTTTTGTAATCTTATCATTCCCATTTTAATTTCCTCCTTGTAATCACTACAATGATTAATCTTGGCGACCAATGGTCGCCGCTACCTGTACAGGCGGTCATCGACCGCCATTACATTAAACGTTTATATATTTCTATATAATGATTTGCTGAATTTGTCCAAGAGCAATCAATCTTCATAACTCTTTGTTGAAGTTCTTTCCAAGCTTCTTTATCTTCATAAACTTTTAAAGCTAAGTTTGTAACTTCAATTAAATCTTCTTTTCTAGAATTAAAGAATGTAAATCCATTTCCTTCTTCTTTGTTACCTAAATATCCAATAACTGTATCGCTTAATCCACCTGTTTTTCTAGCTATAGGAATAGTACCATATCTAAAGCAAATTAATTGTGCAAGTCCACATGGTTCAAATAAAGACGGTATGAAAAACATTTCAGAACTTGCATAGATTTTTTCTGCCAAGTCATCATCAAAAACATTATTAATCGAAACTTTGTCTGGAAACTTTTCTCTTAATAAATGCATTCTATTTATATAATGTTCATCACCTACACCTAGTTGTACGAATTGCACATCTTGGTGCAAGATTTCTTTTAATGCTTCAATTAAGACATCAAATCCTTTGTGTTGAACTACTCTAGAAACTATCGAAAACATTGGTACATCTTTTATAGGTAAACCAAGTTCTTCTTGAAGTCTTGTTTTATTTAATTTTTTATTTTCTACTGAATCAGCATTGTATCTTTTATAAATTGCATATCCTTTTTCTGGATTATATGTATCATAATCTATTCCATTTACTATGCCTACTAATCTATTTTGTTCTCTTTTAAATCTTAATAATCCTTCATATCCAAAACCATATTCTTTGGTTTGAATTTCATTTGCATATGTACTACTAACAGTAGTAACCATATCTGCATATAATATACCTGCTTTTGAAAAGCTTAAATCTCCATAAAATTCTAATTTATCTGGAGTCATATATATAGCTGGATCTAGACCTAAGTGAACAATATTACCAGCATCGAATTTGCCATTGTATTCCATATTGTGAATTGTATATATTATTCGACTTGAATAGTTTTTGTATTGGTCTCTAACTAGCACAGCAATAGGACCAGTTTGCCAATCATTTAAATGAATGATATCTGGTTTGAATTCATCTATTATTTTGCAAGCAGCTTTATCGAAGAAAGCAAATCTTTCTGCTTCATCTGGATGACAATACATTCCTGTACGATCAAAATAAAAAGCACTATCTACAAAATAAGTATTTAATTCTTTTCCATCTATATGTTGAACGTGCTTTTTGATAATAGCAGATACATTTTTATTATGCATAGCTATACTATAGTCATTTACGTATTCTAAGTTTTGTCTTACTTCTCTATAACGAGGTGTGATAACTAATACTTCATGACCCATCTTCAAAAATTCTTTTGGTAGTGAACCAGCAACATCTGCAAGGCCACCTGTTTTTGAATATGGTGCACATTCTGATGATACAAATACTATTCTCATCTTATCCTCCAAAAATAAATATATTTTAAGGCATACTACTACATGTATATTTTATCATACAAATAGCCAATCAAATATTAAATTATTGTGACAAAAAAGCCCTTCACATTGCTGTAAAGGGCTTTAATTTATTACTTTATCTAATTATTTAGCGATTATTTGTTTTTTGTAATCTTTATGTCTTTATTATTTAGGATTACGTATGAAATGAATTCACCTAGTTCATCTAAATCTAATTCATATTCAAATCTATTCATTTCATTCATTTTTCTTTCAACATTAATTATTTTATATGCATTTTTGTATTTTAATAATGGTTTCGCAGGCACTGTAAACTCAGGACCATATATTCCACCATTTTTAATTATATCAAATCCAAAAATCTTTGATGCAAGCTCTAGCACACTATAATTTACTTTTTCACCTCTAGATTTTGCTGAAATATTAATAAACTCCATCAATTTATATGTTGTAGTACCTGTTTCATTTAGTTCAACATTTCCAGCAAAATTTACGATCTTATTTTTTGTATCAACTGTGCAAGAATCAAATGTTGCATCATTACCTACTAAAGTAAAGCTTTTGTAAGATTTTACTTTATTAATTAATTTTGTAGTTTGTCCTGCTACTACTTCTTTCCATTTATTGATTTTAATGCTCTTATCATTATTCATTACAAAGAATATCATATTATCTACAACATCAGATTCTGCATGGCCTTTTTCAACTTTTGCAATTGAATAATATGTTTTGCCTTTTAATACATATTTTAAAACTATCTCTGAGCCATTAGAAGTTTCTTCTATTGTGAAGCCCATCTTCTCTGCCCAATCGTTTACTCCATACATTGTCATCCATGAGTTTCTATTCTTTGACTCAAATTGGCTTAAGAATTCATCAGAATGAAGTTCAAGTAAATCTATGTTTTCTTCATTCCAATACTGGCCATAAAGATTATCTCCAAATGGAAGAGTAATATCTAACCATTGACCTTTTTTTATAGTCTTCATAAATTTTGCAATTTGGCCATCTGGAACTTGCTTCATATTTTTAGTAATCAATTCATTTGTGTTTGAAGTTGCATTATTAGTTGTTACTTTAATAGGGTTTTCATCTGGATAATTACTTATAAAGAAATAGTCGGCTTTATAATAATCATCTGCTGAAGAAACAACATATGCAACTGTATTTGGATGTTGTAAAGCATATGATCTACTTAATACTTTAAATCCATTTTCATCAACAGTACACATCCATTTTTTAGCATTTGTAGTATTTGTAATATACTTTTCATTTAAATCACTATGATTATATACATATGTATTAAAGTCATCATGGCCCAAATATACTTGATGAAAATCCATATTCATAATATATTGTGCCCTGCTTCCCAAATGGTCTTCATTGAATTCTATTAATTGTTCAACTACTCCACTACTATTCTTACCTACACGAACGAAAATTGGTTTTCCTTCTTTATATATGCTACCATCTAACATACGATTTGAAACCACTACTTTTGCAGGTATTTCAATAGCAGTTGTTCCCTCACCATTTGATACGCTTATAGTTTGTTTTCCGTTTTTCTTTTCTATTCCATTTGAAAGCAATGAATAATATTCATAATTTAGATCTTTTAATCTACTATCAACAAAAGTATATAAATAGTTATCATAATTGCCATATTCATCATAAACTTTGATTCTCAAGAATTGTTCTTCAAATCCATTAAAATCAGCCAATGTAAATAGTAAGCTATTATTCTTTGTCTCATTATCAATAATTGTTATTGTTTGTCCATCACTTGAATAATAGAACAATTCATATGTCAATTTGTCAAAATTATTTAATGTGGTTGCTTTAATTTCAAGTGTTGATTTTGATTTAATGAATTCATGTGAGTATTCAGCTATAGCTTTGCCATTAGTTTTTACTTCTAGCAAAAATGGTATTGGAACATAACAGCTTGTTTGACCCTTTGCTGTATTTCTAACATCGCAATATGCTTTACCATCTTTTATCTTGTTTAAGTTTAAACTATACCACGAACTATAATCATCACGATTTACATTTTTAACTTGTTCAGATTCGTTTTTATATTTTTTATAACTGTTTGAAGAAGCACTATCATAAGATAAATGTCTTTGAGCAGCTTTATACCATTGTGTAGCACAGTTTCTCCAATCACTACCTAAGTCAATTGAAAAGTCTTGTTTATCAAAAATAAAATCTGTGCCTTCTATCTTTATTTGATTTTCTTTTAATGTGTTTTGCTCTGGATCACCAACAGCAATCTTTTCTGTTTTATCTAATAGATTTACCATAAGCTGACAAACTTGTGCTCTAGTTAAACTAGCCTTTGGTCTAAATGAACCATCATCATAACCATTTATTAATCCATTTTCTACAGCTATAGCAACATACTTCTTTAAATTACTAGAGATAGTATCGGCATCTGTAAATCTATCTAATGATTCAATATCATAAGGAAGCTTATTCATCTCTGATGCAATAACAATAGCAACAGCTACATCTTCTCTAACCGAAACTCTATCTGGTCTAAACATCAATTTTCCATTTTCTTTGTAACCAGTCAAAAATTTACTGGCAATATTTACATATGGAAATGCCCAGTGAGCACTATCTACATCTTCAAAAATTTGATCATTATTTGCATTTGTTAAGTCTAATTTAAGAGCATTAACAACAATCTTTGCAAACTCTGCACGAGTAACTAGATTATCTGGTTTAAAAGAGCTATCTGGATAACCAAGTACCACTCCATTTTCAACCATCTTATCAATTGCATTATATGCCCAGTGATCTTTTGGCACATCATAAAAGTTTGCAGCATTTGCAAAAGAAAACATAGTGATTAATAAAACTACTGCTAAAAACAAAATCTTTTTCATTTGAAAAAGTTCCCCCTTTATGTAATTATTTTTTAATACTAATCTTTGTTAAACTTTTTACAACTTTATTAAAATAATCTGGAATTGGCGCTTCAAATTCCATATATTCGTTTTTGGTAGGATGAGTAAAACCTAAGATATGACTATGTAGCATTTGCGAAGTAACTCCAAAAGGATTTTTGCCAGAAGAATAAGTACTATCTCCTACTACTGGATGACCAATTTGTGCCATATGTACTCTTATTTGATGAGTTCTTCCAGTTTTTAAATTAACTTCAACTAAAGTATAACCTTCTTCAAATCTTTTTAAAACCTTAAATTCTGTATAAGCATTTTTACCGGTTTTAATAACTGCCATCTTTTTTCTATCGGTAGTAGATCTACCAATTGGCATATCTATTACGCCTTTTTCTTCTTTGATAATTCCTTTTACCAAGGCAACATATACTTTTTTAGTTTCTCTATTCTTAATTTGCTCTGCTATTTTTTCATGAGCATAATTATTTTTAGCAATTACTAGTGCACCAGTTGTATCTTTATCTAATCTATGAATTATTCCTGGCCTAAAATCTTCAGAACCTTCAGATAATTCGTGCTTTCCTAAAACAGCATTTACTAAAGTACCATCTTCTACTCCGCTTCCAGGATGTACCACCATTCCTTTTGGCTTATTTACAACTAAAATATCTTCATCTTCATAAATGATTTCTATAGGAATATCTTCTGCTTTAAGTTCTTTAGAAGACGTTTTAGTAGCATCTTCAGGAATAAAAATAACATCTTTTTCTTTTACTTTGTATGAACTTTTACTAGAAGCATCATTTACTTTTATTCTTTCTTCATCTATTAACTTTTGTGCAAGTGAACGAGATATTTTTTCACAAACTTCACATACAAAACTATCTAATCTCTTGCCACTATTTTCTTCATTAACTATTATTTCCATATTATTCTCCAAAAAATAATTCTAAAAAAGATTATATCATATTAAAAAATATAAAAAAAGCGCTGTGAAAAAACACAGCGCATATAAAGTTTAATCTATCTGATTAATCACAGAAAGAAGCAGGTCATCGTCTTGAGAATCTTCAGGCGGTGAATAATCCGGCCCTAAGTCTTCTTCAAAAAGTCCATTACTCTTATTGGCAGCTTCGACTACCTTTTCATCAATAGCTTCATAACGTTTGATATCAGCTTCGATTTCGATGATAGCATTATGCCTTTCATTAATATAATTCATCATCTTTCTCGTAGCTTCAATCTCGCAGTCACGAATGCCAACAGTTCCTTTCTGAACTTCAAACCTATCGATAACTTCTTTCAAAAGTTTGTAACAATCATAGCCAGTAAAGCTCTTAGCAGATTGTTTATAAGGGTTATAAGATGTCAAAACTTCACGCGCAAGTCGAGTAATTTCATAACGCTGCCTCGTAATTTCACCTTGCAAAGCAACGTGCACCATTTTCCAGTACTTGTTTTGCATACGTACCCGCGGCATGATGAACCCTCCTTATAAATTTATTTTTACGTATTCTACAACGATTAACATAATATTTCAATGCTTTTTGTAAAAATAATTATTTAATCTTAATTATTCCCTCTATTTCAGCATCTAGAAGCTCTACAAACTTAGAACCATCTTCTTTTGAACCAGCAACAACTCCATAGTGAGTAGGAATAGCAATTTTAGGCTTAATAGTATTTGCAAGTTTGGCTGCTTCTTTATAGTCCATAGTATAAGTTCCTCCACAAGGTAAAAATGCAATGTCGCATTTAACTATGCTATTATCTTCATTTATATCTGTATCCCCTGCCACGTAGTAAGATGTTCCTTCTATATTTACAATATATCCTAACCAATCATTTTCTTTTGGATGAAATTTTTTATTTACGTTATAAGCTCGAACTGTAGAAAACGAAATATCTTTTAAATTATATTCTTTATTTGGTTCTACAAAATAAACATTTTTAAATTCAATTTTATTTTGCATGCTTATAGGAGCCACAATAGTAGAATCATCTTTAAACACTTTTTTTATATCTTCTTTTGAATAATGATCATAATGTTCATGAGTTATAAATATCAAATCAGCATCATTATATTCTTCATCAATTTTGTATGGATCAAAATAAATAATCTTTGAACCAGGTATCCTTATACTACTATGAAATACAGAAATATTTTCTAACATATAAATCCTCCTTTATATAAAAAAGCTGCATATTTTTACTATGCAGCCATTTTTTTATCATTGTTTTCTATAGATTCAACCTCTACATCTAATTCACTTATAACTTTTTTCTTAACTACACCATTTATTAAAACTACAATTGCACTAATAGCAACAAATAAATAGAATGTAATTCCACGACTTAATAGCATTGCACCGCCTAACATTTCTTTTCCAAATGCTGCAGTGTAGATAGTTAAAAATACGCTTTCGCTTATACCAACAGCACCAGGAAGTGGTAATCCAGAAACTGTTGAATATAAGATTGATTGCATAGTTAAGAATTGTATGTAATTTAATGCATCAAGTCCAAATGATCTATATACAAAATATGGAACTGAATGATAAAAGATTATTTGAACAAGCACTCTTAAAATTGCTTTTACAAATTCACTTTTATGTGTGTGTATAAACTCTGCACTATCTTCATATTTTTTAAGACCATCTTCTAAGTTTTTCTTAAAAGCTTCTATATTCTTTTTCCTAAATGCTTTTGCAATCTTTATAACTAAATTAATTAATTTTCTTGTAAGTCTTTTTGAAAATATACAAATAAGCATTACAGTTAATGCTGAACCATTTAATAAAAGACCTAATATAAGCAGCCACAAAACGCTACCTTGTAATAAAGAAGGAGTTATAAATGCACTAATTACCGCAAGTGAAATTGTGCAAATTTGGTATCCACAAAGCTGAATTAAAAGTGCCATCGTAGATCTTGCAATAGAAAGCCCATCTTTATTCATATAATAGATTTCCATTGGTTGTCCACCAGATGCACAAGGTGTAATAGCACTAAAGAAAAATCCTATTAGAGTATATTTTATGCCTCTAAAAATAGAAATCTTCTTTTCGCCAAACACATAAAGAATCCTTCTTACATTGTATGATTCCATAAAGAAATAAACAAACATACAAAGAATTGCTACTGATATATATATTAAATTAGAAGACTTTAACACTTCCCATAGCTCAAATAAATCTTGATCTTTAAAAACAAAGTAAAACGTGATTGCAATAAGAGCAACGAAAAATGCTAAGTTTCTACCCATCTTTAGAATAGTACTTTTTCTCATTTTTCCCCCTACGTTGCACTTTTAACCTAGCGCAACGTTGTAATTATACCAAAGCGACAAAATTATGTCAAATTTTACGCTCGTTCTCTTTACGTGCTTCTAATGCTTCATCTATGTCTTTTAGCGTAATTCCAGGATCAACGTATACCAAATCTTTAAGATTTGCTTTTACTCTATTTCCATCCTCTAACAAGATTTCAACTTCTCCATCAGAGCCGACTATTCTATCTGTAATTATACTTCCAAAAGTTCCATCTGGAAGTTTAACTTTAACCTCATCAATTAATCTTAATTCATTTTTTAATTTTAATTTATCAAAATATTCACTATTAGTCATATAACTTCTCCTTATTTTAATATCAAATCAACATTCTCTGGTGTTAAAACTGTATCCATTATATTAAAATCATAATCTTTTAAATCTTCTTTGATCATTTTTTCAACAGTTAAGAAATCATCTCTTCCTCTTTTTACTTCATCACCTATTGTGAAAGTATAATCTGCTTGAGGATCTCCTGATTCGTTTTCTATAAAGTTTCCTTGATCGTCAAATTCTGCCCATTCATAATCTGCAAGTTTTTCAAAACTACCATCATGATACTTATAAACAGTTTGGCCATAATATCCCATGTGCATATAGTGAGAAATCATTGCTTCTTTTTCAAAATCATAACTAAATCCAGAATGGCCTGGGTGATATGGTTCTTGCACGCTAGGATTTCCTACTGTATATACTTTGCCATCTTTATAATAAACTACAGTGGCTGCTATACCAAAATTTTCACTTCCATAAGAATATGTACAAACAATAGCTTTATCTTTACCAAACTTAGCAAAAGTAAGTTCTTGTTCATCAGAAACAACATCTTCACCAAAACAGTTCTTTTGAAGTTTAAGATTATTATTAACCCATTCTTCATCTTTTAAAGCTGCTCTAATTGCTGCTAAAGCTTCATCTATTTTTTCTTGTTCATTATTATCTTCTACATTATTTTCTATATTAGTATTATTAGTTTCTACTATTTTTTCACCAGAATCATTTCCTGATGGCTTACCTTCAAAACAACCAGAAAGAACTACTAATAATAAAACACTCATCAAAATCAATAATATTTTTTTCATAAAAATCCCTCCGCTCTATTTTTAATTATATTAATAAAAAATCAATTTCACAATAATATGATTTATTTTTTAACGCATAAAAAAATGGCGGCCAATGGCCGCCACTACTTTATTCATTAATAATTTTTTCTAAGCTTTTTGCTAATTGGTCTCCACAAGAAGTTTCTTTTATACCACATTCAATACCTTTTAATTTTGCAATTACATCTTCTACCTTCATTCCTTCTACTAAAGAACCGATTGCTTTTAGATTTCCATTGCATCCACCAATATATTTTAAGTTATAAATCTTTCCATCTTCTATATCGTAATCAATTTGTACTGAACATACCCCTTCTGGATGATATGTATAATGCTTCATATTTATTACCTCCTTTTAGGCTTTTATGCTTAAATTTTAGCTATAACATGTAAATAATAGCAAAAAAATAGACAAATGTCACGCATTTATTGATTTTTATGTAAATCCATATTATAATGGCCACGTACTTCACTATATATTACTTTTTTACATGTATGTAAGATTTTATAACTTCTTTAAAGATTTTTACCTTTGACAAAATTTTAGCAACGAAAAGGAGGTTTTAGTAGTGTTTGATTCTAACAAGTATGACAAATACGCCGAAATTTACAACAAGATTTCTGATTCTGAATTAGCTCTTGAACAGCTTATGTACGATACATATGACGCTGATGAATCTAAGTATGAATCTGTTGAAGCTAAGTTTGAAGCCATGATGCATTATTCTGTTAAAGAACAGACTCTTCGTGATGTACTTTATGGCTATGATGATCAGCTTCGCAAAATGATCAAAGAAGATTTTGCTGACTACGCTCCCGATGCTATCCGTCCTGGTGATTTCGTGAAGGCTCATGTTGTCGCTCCTAATCAGGAAGATTACGATGAGTATTACCGGATCAGCCTTGGCCATTTCTCTAGTGAGGATGGTGACATTCAGGCTATGTACGGTTGTGGCATTAAGCTTGTTGCTCCTTACGACCTGATTGGTCAGCATCTGATGGGCAAAAGGGCCGGTGACTCCTTCACCTATACGGTGCAGAACTGTACTTATAATGGTATTATCCTTAAGGTCAATTAATTGTTCGTTATCTAGCAAAAATTGCTAAATAAAAAAATGGAGGATAATGACTAATGAAAAAGATTCTTTGCATCGTTCTCACGCTGATTCTTTGTGCAACTGTTTTTTCCTGCTTGGCTGAAGAAGATGAAGGACTTTTTACTCCTAATAGCGAACCTACCTGCTACCTTTGTCGGCCTAATGTAAAATGCCGGAGTCTCGAAAACAACGAAGAATTTGTTACTTTGCATTTTCTTGAAGAAGTAAAGATTCTGGAACGCCGTGGAGAATATACCAACATCGAATATGACGATGGTAAAACAGGATATGTTACGACTGGTTTTATTGTTGAGACATATTATCCATTGATCTATATTGGTGAAACTCCTGTATATCTTTCTCCCAAGCCTGGCATGACACCCGAAGAATTCGGCTATGGCGCGTGTGGAATGCGCTATGAAGAAATTGCAATTGTTCTTTTTGAACAAGATGGCTATTATTTCGTTGTTACTGAAGAAGGCTTCAATGGATTTATTGATCCGAATGCTGAAGGCCTTTCCTACTATATTAACTCAAACGATAATTAAGACAAAAAACTCGGAGAAAATTCTCCGAGTTTTTTATATTTAAATATAATGCTTATCCATTAAATATAAATTTCTGCATACATTATTAAATACAAATTTCAGCAAGCTGAAACTCAATTGCTTTTTTAAGATTATCTAAACCAACTTCCACTTGGTATCCTATTTTACCAGCACTAAAAATAATCGTTTCAAAGTTAGCTGCCGAACTATCAATAGTGGTCTTAAAAAACTTTTTCATTCCAATTGGCGAACAGCCACCATGTATGTATCCAGTTAATCCAAGTAAATCTTTTTGCTTTAGCATCTCAATGCTTTTTTCGCCAACTGCTTTTGCAGCTTTTTTAAGATCTAATTCTTTGGCAACCGGAATTACAAAAACATAGTGTTCTTTTGAATGTCCTATTGTAACTAAAGTCTTAAAAACTTGTGCTTCATTTTGATTTAAAACTTTTGCAACCTCTACTCCCGAAATAGCATTTGTACCTACATAATTATAAGATTTATATTCAATTTTTTGCGCATCCAAAATACGCATCACATTAGTTTTTTCTTGTTTCATAAAATCCCTCTCCTCGTAAGATTATACCATTTTATTGGCCTTAGCAAAATGGTTATGGTATAATTATTATGAAGTTTTTAAAACACGGAGGAATATTATGAACGATAAATTTACTTGGCAAAAAGGCGACATTCAATTTGCCAAAACTCAATGCGAATTTTGTGCTTACTATAATCCAGAAACACCAGATACATGTGAGATGTATGAAAAAATTCCAGATGAAGTAACTGAGGCAAAAATAAGATGTCCAAAATCAAAAAATAAAAACCCTGCACCTTGGGAAAAATAATCTAATGGTTGCAAAATTAATTTAGCAAAATAAAAAACTCGGAGAAAAATCTCCGAGTTTTTATTATAGTGTTTGAAAATCTTTAATAGATTTACACTTTAAGTTATTTTCAATAACATCAGTAACATGAGCAATAATGCCACGCATCTCTTCTATCTTTTTGAGACCTTTGACATCTTGCCATTCAGGATCATCCAAAAATGCACGTCCTTTCATGGTGTAGCTCATCATCATATCAGTCATAATACCAGCGTTGCCAGCATATTGTGCCTTTTCAAAAATCTTAGTAAGCAATAGGACAAGCCTAAGCATTTCTTCCACTTTGTCTTGTGCCCAATCATCGATAGCTGCTTTGTCAGCATCTTCTGATTCATACTCTGCCTTCATAGCGATAATTTCTTTATCGGCTTCAACAAGTGTATTATGAATAGTATTAAAATGAGCAATTGCATTATCAAAATGATTATCACGCCAAAGATACTGATAAGAGTTTTCTTGCTGGAATTTATCTATATCGTGTCTATCATTTTCCCGAATATAGATGCTATAGTTAAACTTAAAATTTTTAAATATACTATTACGGCTACCAAAAAGACTTTTATCTTCGGTAGGTTTGCCATCAATACCAATAAGCTGCTCCTGTGCTACGCCATCTTTCACAAAAGTATGTTTACTAAGCTCATTAATATAAGCATCAACATCGGCAATCCACTGATCAAGAGTTTCAAAAAAGTATGCCACTTTGTTCACTCCTTCGCCAATTCTTGTCTTACCTTTTTGATTACTGCAAGATTCTTTTCGATAGTTTCAACAGCTCCATCTATAAGATCGAGCAATTCAGCCTTGCTTACATTGCTTTTTTTATGCTTAGTATCAACTGGTTTTGCATTAATAGAATAAACCTTCTTGTTCTTTGGAGCAGAAACAAGTTTTTCAATTCCATTTTTCAAAAGAAATTCTCCCAACATACTAACTGTTAAATAGATATTTCTTTCGATATCATGAGTCGATTTAACATTACGAACTTGAGCAATAGATAAAAAAGTATGACTTCCACAAACATTTCCCTCTAAATTGAAATAAAGAATCATATCAGCAACTTTATGACTACGTATAGAAACATCTCTGGTCTTACAATATTCAATACCAGCAGCAAAAAGATTTTTTAGCACACTAAAATCTACTTTTTTAATCCTATCAAAAGTAGGAAAGCAAACTAAACTTTTATAACCTCTTTTACTTGCATTAATGCCACTAAATAAAAAATAGATAGTCGAAGCCATTCCTATAGCCATTCGTTCTTCATAAGCAAAATCAAAATCCTGGCTCCGATAAAGTGAAAGTGGTGATTCCTTAAGATCAAAAATAGTCATTTTGTCTCTCTCCTTATAAAATTTTTTAACACATGCTGTATTTTATAATGGCAAAGAGGCTAATGTCAATATTTATGTCAACTTTTTCTTTGTAACCTATAAAAAAGAAGCCGCAAAACTGCGACTTCATAATATTCTTTAAATCCAAATATTTAAACTATTTAAAGGATTCAACACATCTTAAAACAATTAGCAAAGCTTCTTCTATTTTGGCTGTGCCAAGTGGACTAAATTCGTTATTACCTGTACCTAAAATAATTTGTTTAGAAGCCATGAAATAAACTGAATCTCTAGACCAATCCTGTAAAAGACTATCATCTGCAAACTTTGGAATTGAATTTAAATTTTCTTTTACATTAATACCTGCTGCTTTTAAAGCACGTGTCAACATGGTAGCCATCTGTTCACGAGTAATAGTTCCATTACCAAATTCATTATCTGAAATACCAACTGTAATTCCTACACTATATGCCTTTAAAACTTCTTCATTTTGAGTATCTATAAATGGATTTTCTTTTGGTAACTTTGCTTTTTTATTACTAATTGTTTCATAAAGTTTTAATGAAACAGCAGCAAATTCTTCTCTTGTGATTGCATTTGAAAAATCTTTTCCATTTAATACTGCTGGAATTAATCCTTTTTGTTGTGCTCTTTTTAATTCTTCTACTGCCCAATCATCTGCATTGCTCCACGCATCTTTAATTTCTTCTTTTTTCTTTTTAGTTACAACAGTACCAGAAGATTTTTTAGAAGATGAGTTATTTTGCGAACCACTATTACCTGGATTAACATCTCCTGAGCCGTTATCTCCAGAACCATTATCACCTGAACCATTATCTCCAGGTTCGTTACCTTCTGAAGGATCAACATCAGGAATTTCTTCCCAGATTGCCTTTATAATTGTATCACCAGAAATTGTTATTTCATCACCAGGTTGTTTTTCTGATGAACCAACCTCCCAACATTTAAATTGCTTATCTTCTGGTGCTTCAAATCCGTTTTCTAAAATTGTATAAACTGTGTTTTCTAAAACAGTGTCACCAGACATATCTCCGCTTCCACCATTTTTATCGTAAGAAATATCGTAATAAACTGGTGGAACATAACGTACTACCTCGCCTTGGTTATCAATGCTATCTTTAATTCCAAGATTTTCTATTGTACATACATATATTACTTTAGAATTATTATCTACACAAATTCTATCACCACTACTAAAAGTTGCTGAAGTCAAACCACGTCCGAAAACCTCATCTTCATCTAACGTAATTATGTTAGAATTATAACTTCCTGCTACTACTGTACCATTAGAATGATACACTGTATAATCCCAATACTTATTAACAGTTTCATCAAAAGGACTATTTATAATATGTTCGCCATCCAAAAATCCACCTTCAAAAGTAATAGTATTACCATTTATTGATTTAACATTTGAAGAATAATAAAGCATCTTTGGAATAAGCCAACTATATACATCAATCTCTCCATCTTTTCTTGTTTTATATGCTATAATCCTATTCTTTAATTGTGATGTTGAAACTGAAAGCGAACCATCTTGAATAAAATTCTCATTAATATCATACGAAACACCATTTGCAACTATTACACTAGTAGATTCGTAATCATCAGGAAGCATAAAACTATATGGAACATATCTTTCATAAACTGCATAATTATGATTACTTTCACATAATGCAACACTATCTAATAAATTCAATCCTTCAATTGAAAAAACATAAACAATTTTTAGATTGTCATCTACATAAATTCTATCTCCTACATTATAATTTCCTGCACCTAAGCCATTAGTTAAACAAAGGCTTCCATCATAAATGGTTACTTCATTGTTAATACCCAAGTGATACATAGTATTCATTGCCTTACCACTAATTTGAGCCACTACATAATCAGCATAAGCAGTCATTTTTTCACTACTAGAATCTTCACAATCTATCAATCCAGCTAAAGGACCACCAGAAATTCTAATAAGAGCACCTTCTTTATAATATACAACCGGTGCATTAATTAGGTATTCTGGCGAAACGCACGCATGAACAACAAAGTCATAACTACCAGACTCACATTCCGAATAGATAATTAATTTTTCATATACATCATTCATATCATTTGAAAATGAGTTTTCTAAATCTACTGTATAATAATCATTATCATCAAAAGATATCTCACCAACATCTGAATTTTCAATATAACCAATCATATACGCATATGAAACCGAATTAATAAGCATAAATAATGTTATTAGCATCGTTATAAATATATATTTTTTAAAAGTGTTTTTGTTTAACATATTCTCAAAACCTTTCGTTTATCAAACTAAACTATAATTTCTCATAATAATTTTACAAAAGTATTGAAAACACTACAAATTAATCAGGAAAATGTAACATATTTTTAATAAAATCGATGACCAAATGTCGCCACTACGAACTTTGATATTATCATAAAATTAAGTTATAATAGTAATGAGGTGATTTAAAGATGTTTAATAATTGGATTTTGGGAGATATTGTGTATGAAAGCTATGGATTTGACACTATGTATGGAATGCACCAAATGGTCGGCCATGCATCAAATAGATATGATAATAATGAATTCATGACAGCAATGATAGTTACAGTAGTAATACTTGTAGTATTACTGTTTATTCTAAATATAATAATTAAAAATAAAAAAGCAAAGATAATTGTCAATTGCGTGCTAATAGCCTTTGGTATCTTCTTTGTGCAAAATAGACTACTAGTATTTAGCGATTTTAAGGCAAAGATAGAGCTAGAAAAAGACAAACCTTATACCGGTTATAATACAAGATTAAGCTATAATAATAGATTTATATATTTTGAAGGCAATTCTCAGTCTGGTTCAATAGTTAATGCTTTTATCAAAACGATTGAAGAGCAAAATACACAAACCAAAGCTAATGGAGATGTATTTCCGATAATAATTGTACATAAACCAGATATAATTAATGCAGCTAAAAAATATACGATTGGCGATTTCAAGTATGATGACCAAGGATATTTTTGCGAATGTACGATTACAGAAAACTAATGAAATATAATAAAAAGACGACCTTTTATAGGTCGTCTTTTTTAAATTATTCGAGCGAATCAATTTGATTTGCAAGGTTTGCAACATAGTTTGCAGAATAAGAAATTGTATCTCTTACTAACTTATCCTCCAAATTGCCATAGTGCTTACGAAGATACAAAACAAACAAGTATGCAAAAAGCTTTATTCTCTTAAAGATTTCTGCTTTTTGATGTTTAGTCTTGTCTTCATAGTATAAATCAAAAGTAGTATTAAAAATAAGCTCTGCTTTTTCATTCGGGATGCCCAAAAATTCCATGCAATTATTTTTATCTATGCATCCAAAAGCAACATACGTAGCATACATAGCAGCAAACTCAAAGAGCGGTTGCCCAATAGAAAGCTTGTCCATGTCGATTAAGAGTAGCTCATCATTTTGCATCATAATATTTTTAATATGAAAGTCTGAATGAATGAGCGTATCAACTTCTGAAAGATTTTGCAAAAGCATCATAAGCTTTTGATATGTCTTTTCCGAGAAGCATTCTTTGCAGCCTTCTAATTGCAAAAAGACCTGATCAACTTTACGCGGAAAATCTTTTTTATCTACATGAGTTGAATGCATCTGCTTTAAAACCGAAACTGCTTTTTTACAAAACTCTTTAATAGAGTCTTCATCATTAATTAAATCAACAACCGTAACCGCATCCAAAAGTTCAAAAACAGTGCCATAAAGATTTCCTACTCTTACAATATCGTAAGGAATTGCAGTAGGAATTCCCATGACAAAAGCTTTTTTAGCAAGCTGCTGCTCACTTTTTATCATTTCTAAGCAATCTGGACGCTTATATACTTTCACAATAGTCTCATCATCTAGCCGATAAACATCTCCAAAAAATCCGGAGCCAATCTTTTGGCATCCTTTAATAGAAATCTGTCTATAAGCTTTTGTAATTTCCATCATTTCTGCAAAACCAGAAACCGAAAAAATCTCATAAACATTTGAATTGCAGTTTATAACCGAAGTATTTGGAATCTCTTTCTTGAGCTTTAGAGTAATCCGAAGACCAACACTAGAAATATATTCCAAATTTTCAGCATCGAGTATTAAGCTATCTGTATCGCTAGAGATTTGGCTACGAATGTATTCTTCTACTTGGTTACCATTTATAGTAGTAATTCTTCCTGAAAGTTTAACAACAGTCTGCATGCCATCTCCTCCTTCTCTACAGTCATAGATAAAGAATTTATATAAAAAGAATTAAACTTGTACGAGCATAATATAATAAAAAACGCACATTGTCAACAATTATGTTAACAATGCGCATTTATTTTAATATATACTCCTATTTTTTCTCATATCTTACACTAGCTCTAATTATCTCTCTTTCGACTTCTTTGATTAAAAATCTCATCTCATTATCTAAATCTTTTTTATAGATTCTCAAAACCTGGCCTTCTTTACTTTCTGCTAAATAATGAATTTCAGCATCAGTAATTTTGATGCTATCTATATAGTCATTTGTTAAAGCATTCATCATAAATCTTATATAAGCAACATTATTTACGTGATTGCTATAGTCAATATCTTGAGAATAAGCCTTTTGTTCATATACAAAATCTTCTTCATCAAAAGTATCACGCATCTTTAGATAATCATCTTCAAAAAGAGAAGGATCTAATTCCATATCTTTTGGAAAAGTAATATCGTCTACTCGGATAATTCTTCTTGTCTCCATATTTAAAGGACAATGTTGATGAGTTATAGCAAAAACTACATCACCATTTTCATTAGTAAATTTTGTTTCTGTTTCTATTTTAGCAGCTTTAACCATGGTAGTATATGTTTCACCTTGAACTTGGTCTAGCCAAGTAAGATCTTTATAAAAATGAACTCTACTCTTAGCAACTACCCAAACGGCATTATCTTTTATTCTAACTGACATATTGTCACCATCAAATTTTTTGAAATACTCAGTTGCATTATTTTGAGCAAAGTTAAAAGCATCTTGAACTCTTAAACTTAATCCTCTATTTAAAAATGAATAAAAAATCTTAAAATTGTTTTTGCATTCTACTTTCACTTTAAAACTATCTCCCTTGCTATATATACTATTTATTTTTTCAATGTTAGAGTAACATCTCCACTACCCAAAACTTCTTTTAATTCATTAGCAGACATATTGGTAACTTTTCCAAGCTTTGTATAGCTCCATGAATTAGAATCATAAAATAAAGAAATTTGATTTCCTTGATAAAGCACTAAATCACCTGCCTTAGTTGTTACTTGTTTATCTTCTCTTGTAAGTGAAAAACCTAGTGAACCCACTTTTTCAAATCCGCCATACTCATTTGCTTCTACAACTACATTTCCAGAATTAAGTTTTTGAACTAATTCGTTTGTAGCCTCATTTTCTTCTAATTCAACTATTAATTCTTTATTATTTACTTCTATCTTAATTGTATTCAAATTGTTATTCTCCTTTGATTTATCAGAGCTTTTTATATCTAAGCTTCTTACCCAATTAGTAACTTCATCTTTAGAAGTAGTTAATCTTTTACCAGGCTGCCAATTAACATCTTTATATTGTTTTAGCGTGCTTTCACTACCAGATATGCCAGAGCTTCCAGAAGTGCAAAATGGAATAACATTTTTTCCATTTAGTTTATCTGTTTCTATAAAAGTTTGAATAATCCTTGGGCAATCACCCCACCAAATTGGATAACCCAAAAGAATAGTATCATACTTAGAAATATCTATATCATTTTTTATTTCTGGTCTAGAGGTTTTATCGTCTTGCTCTTTCGTAGCCCTTGTATTTCTATCATTATATTGTAAATCTGCATCTACATATTGCTGTTTTGGAACAATTTCGAAAATATCTGCATCTAATTCAGATTTAATGTATTCAGCAACTGTTTTTGTATTACCTGTAACCGAAAAATACACAACAGCTAAATCTTTCTCATCAACTGGTTGCTCTTCTTTATTATCTACTTTATTTTCTTCTTTAATTTCTGTATTAGTATCTTTATTTACAACTTCAACATTACTTTCTTTTACTTCTTCTTTAACTGGTTCAATCGTATTATTAGTTGCATTGCAACCTGTAATAATTATAGAAAAAATAATTGGTAAAATAATCTTTGAAATCATTTTCATAAAAACCTCCTTATAATAACTTCTTCAAATCCATATTTTTAAATCTATTCTAAAATTATTTTTTATTTAAAAAATCACACACTTTATTAAAGCATGCTATTTGATCTTCATTTAATTCTCCAGAATCTACCATGCTTTTTAGTTCATCCATAGTAAACCATCTAACTTCAGTAAGCTCTTCTTCTTGAATTTTGATGTCGTTTATATCTACATCTTTTGTAACAAAGTACATCTTGTAGCAATCTTTTCCATCACAACCAGAATCATATTCGATAAAATTCTCATTAGAAAAATCTAATCCTAATTCTTCTTTTACTTCGGTAATTATTCCTTCAATAGGAGTTTCTCCAGATTTTGGATGACCACCTGTTACTCCCCAATCTCCGCCTTTAGACTCTACTCTTTTTTGCATTAAAAATTCGCCCTTAGAATTTCTAATTACAACCATAACTACCATAGGATAATAACCTTCAGGAACCTTATCACCTTTTCTATATGTTTTATCTGTTTTATTACTGTTTATATCATACAAATCTCTTAGCTCAGGAATATTTTTAAATGCTTCTATAGTTTCAGCAGCAATTATTCTGTTTATTTCTTTGTCGTTATTAAGATATTCGCTTAAAACTTCTTCAAAAGAATCTAAAGGAATATATTTTAATTCAAAAGCATATCTTTTTTCTTGACTTGTGCGATGCACTTTTTCTAGATTTGGAGATTTATCTGTATGAACTAAATAATAATGAATTATAGATAAAACGTTTTTACCAGAATTATAATAATTTTTTGTATAGTGCCTAACTTCGTAAAAGACATTCGAAATTTCTTCATTTGAAACTTCGATACCAGCTTCTTCTAATATCTCACGCTTTAGAGTTTCAACTTCTGACTCTCCATCTTCGACATGTCCGCCAATTAATTGAACACCACCATTAGACGAAGCCATAATAACTTCGTCATTATTATTAATGATAAAAGCTTTAACTCTAACAACAGAGCCATCCATATCTTCATCTTTTAAATTATCTTCATTAAAAATTTTGTGTTTCAAATTAGCACCTCCTAAGTCGGCTTTATTATATCACTAAATATAATTATAAATAAATACAAAAAGGACTCCTATACAAAAGTATAGGAGCCCTTTTATTAAAGACCACTTACATCAAATTCAGTGAGACCCTTGGATTCAACATTAAAGGTCTTGCGCTTGGAGCACTCGTTACAGTAGACGTGGATTTCGGTAATCTTCTGCGGATTGTCGTAGGGGCTCTGGACCTTGTAACTTACGTTATAAGATTCCAGGGCAAACCGGTTATTGTGACAATTGCAGGGAAAGCAACCGCTACCGAAAACCCTCATGAATTCAAACCGGCCGACACGATCATTGCTGTTGAGACTCATAGTTGATACCTCCAAATTTTTTATTTTTCATTGAGGAATTTATTCCCCAATAAAAGCTGGTGCCTGTCTAACTCCTTTGTACAAATTGAAATAACCAACATAGCTAGTTGGATTCAAAATGTTTATATGGGTTGCTTCATATGTGCAGCTTTTATAAAAGCGAACACCATAAAACCAACCAAAGGAGCCAGTACATCCGATAAACTTGCACTTTTTAAAGTAAGACCAACGAATTTGTGTTTCTTTAAAATGACAGTTTTCAAAAGTACATCCTTCAAAGTTAACACAATCGAAAAAAGAAGCTGCGTGAGGCCTTTCAACAAAATCACAATTTTTGAAAGTAACATTCCTAAAAGCAAGATAGCCACACATACCATGAAAATACGCTTCAATAGCAAGGTTCTCATAAGTTTTATTTTCTATCACCTTACTATCTTGAAACCGTGGAGACTTTTCAATTTTCACCCGTTGCTTGTCTACCAAGAGTTGCACCTCCTAAAATATTTTAATTCGAGAGTATTCTATCACAGATTTAAAATTATGTCAACCACAATAAATTATGCTCTATTAAACTTATCTTTTCCTTGCTTACATCTTGGGCAATGCCAATCTTCTGGCAAATCTTCAAATCTTGTACCAGCAGGAATACCATTACTTGGATCACCTACTTCAGGGGCATACACATAACCACAAATTGAACAAACATATTTACCAGTTGCAGTTTTAAAAACAACCTCACCTACAGGAATTGTTTCTGGAGGATTATTTAAATCAACCACTTTTTTATTTTCTAGATTTTCATGACCTAAAGGAGTATGAGTTGAAAGATATACTGTTGGATGGTTAGATATAAATTCACGAACTCTATCTAAAGTTACTCTAGCAGCTTCTTTATCATCAAAAACTATTGAAAGTTTATTTTCATACAAAGCTTCATCTGTATAAGTGATATCTCCATGAATCATGTATAATAGTCCATCATTTTCTACTATAACAATACTATTTCCTTTAATATGACCTTTAGCTTTTATATAATAAACTCCATCAGCTATCTTTTGACTTTCTGGGAAGTTATAATAAGCACCATCTGTGAATTTGACAGGAACAATATTTTCTATTCCTTTTAATTCTTCTGAATCTAATTCTTCTTCGTTAACGTATATCTTGGCATTTGGAAAACTTTTTAATTCTCCAGAATGATCTACGTGTCTGTGAGTTAAAAGAATCTTAGTAACATCTTCCGGTTTGTAACCAAGTGCTTTAAAAGCATCCATATAACTAGAAATATCTTTTCCAGTATATATAGGAGTGTTTTCATCTGGTATCTCTTCTGGAGTACCAAAAGGTAATCCAGTATCTACAAGGATAACTTCATCTCCTGTATCTAATAAATAATTGGTAAGTCCAGAACGGTATTTGATAGATTTATCAAATTTATCCATTCCGTCTTCTCCACCAAATGCAAATGGCTGAGTAGCAAATCCACCTTCTCTAAAATTAATAGCTTTGATTTCTATAAAAAACTCCTTTCAACTTTTTATATGAGTATTATATCATTAAAAATCTATCACCTTCTATAGCTTGTTTAGCTGAATCTTCTATACTAGTCTTACCAGTATCTATAATAAACTTTTCATCGTAATTATGCTCTTTAAAATGATTTAAAAGCACAATGCAGCGTTCTTTCATCTGACAATCTTCCGGACGCATAGCATCTCTTTTAAGCAAAGTCTCTTCATCAACTAGTAAAACTATAAATCTTTTATTGTAGTCTTTTAAACTTTGCTTTAGAAAATTTAGATTTGAAGGATTTATAATATAATTAAAAACTACATCATAACCTGCATCTAAATAATCTTTAATAACATCAACAGAAACCTTCCAAAAAATATCTAAGTGATTGCCTTCTTTCCAAGGTGAAACATAGCTACCTACAACATGGTTATATATATCGTCACCTTCTATTAAAACCGATTTAGAAAGGCTCTCTGCAATCTTTTTTGAAATTGTACTCTTACCCACTCCAGCAGGGCCAGTAATAATGTATAGGGTTGGCATGATTTTTGCCTCCTTTAAAATTTTATTAATCATTAATTTTAGATATTATACTTGTTAAAAAAGCATTTAAACCTTCTTGCAAATCATCATAAGTCTTAACAAAGTTTCCTGTATACCAAGGATCTGTAATATCTCTTGGATTATTTGAAAAATCTAACAAACGATAAACTTTGTGCTTAGGATCTTCATCAATTATTCGCATAATGTTATATATATTGCTCTCTTCCATACCGATTAAATAATCAAACTTATCGTAATCTGATTTTTGCAAACGATGAGCTTTGTGAGGATCTATATGAATGTTATGACGATTTAAAATATCTATCGCCCCATAATGCAAACCATTACCTTCTTCTTCGTAACTAGTTGCACATGACTCAATATGAAATTTATTTTGCATACCATGCTTTTTAACAAAATCTTTAAACATCATCTCTGCCATTGGTGAACGACAAATATTGCCAAGGCAAACAAATAAAACTTTAATCATAAAACAAACCTCTTATAATAATTATCCTTTTTTATTATAACTCATCTGCTTAATCAAAAAAAGACACCTTTTACAGTGTCTATAATAGATAGCTAGGACTCGAACCCAGAACTCTCATAAATGAGTGTTTTTCCACACTAACTCCTACCTATTGATATAATTATACCAAATCTTATTGACTCTTTCAACCATTTATCTTTCTTTGGTTGTCAAATTTGTAGCACCTTTCGGTCCATCATTTTCATTATGTATTGCTCCATGATGCGTATGAGGTTTCATTCCTTTATGAAAATGGTTATAGTCCCCGATTACTTTCTGATATGATATAACAAATATAAGATTACTTATATATTTACATATCCATCAAAAACTTCCTAGTAAAATTAGAATTAGTTTTTTAATCAAAAATGCTTTCTTCTCGAACCCAGCACGAAACTGAAATACCGTCACATTTAAATTGTCCATAACCATTTGCATCGATATATATTGGCTTTGGCATGTAACCTAAAATATCTACAAATTTTTCATGAGCATATCTTTCTCCAATAAACATTTTCTTTGTATGAATTCCTGGTTTATTAGATAAAACAACTGCACAACCATATCCTTTTCCGTATGGATCACCTTCTAATGTCCAACCTATTAATCCTCTATCATTAAAATAATCATTTTGAGTACCATACACATATTTTCTTCTAATAGATAACATTCTTTCAATTAAGAGTTTGAAACCCTTAAAATTATATTTTTCAATGCCATAATAATCTCCATAAAAAACACAAGGTAGCCCTTGGTTTCTAAGTAAGATTAATGCATAAGCTAATGGTTTAAACCAATCTTCAACAAAAGATTCAAGTGATTGACCAATTTCGCTATCATGATTATCAACAAAAGTCACAGCCATTTTAGGCATACTTTGTACTAATGTTCCTTTAAATATATTTTTAAGATCATATTTTTCATGCTGTTTGGATGCTTCATATAAATTATAATGAAGTGGCACATCAAACACCTGAATTCTTTCATCATTTTTATTGATAAAATATTCTAATGCATCTCGATATGTAGACCAATACTCACCTACACAATAAAGGTTTTTCCCAACTCGTTCTTCGACTTTTTCTAACCACTCTTTAAAAAACTCAGCTCTAATATGTTTTACTGCATCTAGTCTAAATCCATCTATATTAGTTGTATTGACATACCATACTCCCCAATTAATGAATTCTTCGATAACTTCAACATTATTGAAATCAACATCTGCACCCATCAAATAGTCGTAATTACCATTTTCTAAATCAACGTCCTTATCCCATGATTTTCCATAGAACAAAAATATTCCAGTCTGTTTGTTTTTTGCATCATAATCAACGCCATCAAAGTGTGATGAATCCCATTTAAAAGATGAATATTTATTATATCTTTCAGAGAAATCAAATTTAGTATAAGCTTCTATTTCTCTTAATTTTCCAACTCTATTATTTCTATTTTTAGAATCCATTTTATATGCAAAAACTTTTTCGGTACTATCGGCACCCATTTTATGATTTAAAACAATATCTGCAATAACTTCTATATTATTTGCTCTCAAAATTTTAATAGCATTCAAATATTCTTCACGAGTTCCATATTTGGTACCAATAGAACCTTTTTGTAGAAACTCTCCCAAATCATACATATCATATACACCGTAACCAGTATCTTGATTGCCTCCTGCTCCCTTATATGCTGGAGGAAGCCACACTGATGTAATGCCGGCGCTTGCGATACTAACTGCTTCTTTAGATAATTTATTCCATAAATCACAATTTTTTGGAAGATACCATTCAAAATATTGCATCATAGTTTTATTTAAATTATTTTCTTCCAAAACAAATTCATCTCCTTTTAATCTCTATAACTTGACTATAAATATCATCACCTTCAATTAAAACCGATTTAGAAAGGCTCTCTGCAATCTTTTTTGAAATAGTACTCTTGCCCACTCCAGCAGGACCAGTAATAATATATAATTTTGACATTTGTATCATCTCCAACAGTAATTATATCATAAGAATGATTTTGAGACCTGTCCCAAGAATCATTTGCGACCAAGAAACTTGCACACTTTATTAAAGCATGCGATTTGGTCTTCGTTTAGTTCGCCAGACTCTACCATACTTTTTAATTCATCCATGGTAAACCATCTTACTTCACTTAACTCTTCCTCTTGAATTGTGATTTCGCTAATATCTATATCTTTAGTAACAAAATACATCTTGTAACAATCTTTTCCGTCACAACCAGAATCATATTCAACAAATCTTTCATTAGAAAAATCTAATCCTAATTCTTCTTTAACTTCGGTAATAATACCTTCCATAGGCGTTTCTCCAGATTTAGGGTGACCACCAGTTACTCCCCAATCTCCACCTTTAGATTCCACTCTTTTTTGCATTAAAAATTCACCTTTAGAATTTCTAATAACAACCATTACCACCATTGGATAATAACCTTCGGGAATCGGATCACCTTTCATATATGTTTTATCTGTCTTATTACTATTTATATCATACAAATCTCTTAATTCAGCCATTATTATCACATCCTCTCTTATTCTATTGAACAGTGAACGTTGTATCAACATAGTCATCACTATCTAAAACTATTTCTCCATTTTTATATTTCTCTCTAGCAATCTTCAAAGTAGATTCTTCATCCTCCGCTTCAATATCTATAATTCTAGAAAGGTTTTCATTAATTTCAATCATATAGAATGGCATAAGAATCACTCCTATTATGTATGGTATTCTTCGTTATCTTCAGCAACATTTGGTAAATCTTGAATGGCGGTAGGGATATCATAGTGAAAAACATCGGCGCGGTTGCGAGCCTCCTAGAACCCTAAGCCAGATAGTTTTTTCGCTAAATTATAGTACTCTACTTTAGATAGTAATTTGTTTAATGATTCTTTTAATTCTTGATTATAATCTTTTACTATTTTTTCCGTATTAAGAAAATCGTTTTTCATCTTTTCAATCTGTTTGCGATTAAAATCTTGATTTATCTCTGAAAAAACGTATTTATTTGCCTTTAATATATCACTTTTGTCCATATAAACAAGATACAAAGTAGATAATCGATCTATTATAAATCTTAGCATCAAAACGTCATCAAATCTATCTTTTAAAACTAAGCCCTGTTCATAAAGAACTTCCAAAAACAACGTCGGAATCATATTGGCTAGGTTCAAATTACTTACAATAACATCTATTTTTTCTCTTTCATAAAATCTCATTATATTCCTATAAAATGTCGGATGAGCATATTTTGATAAAGCTCCATATAGTTGAGAATAATTTGCATCAATATTAGGATATTTTTTATGAATTAAATCTCTTAAATATGCTGGAGATAAATAATCTATAGCTTTATCATCTTTATCTTTTCTCTTCAAATATCTTTTATAGCTATCTTCCCTGCAATACTCTTCTCTAACTATTGAATCAATTCTAACACCAAACAACATTAGCATCAATTCAAACGAGTTTCTTAGTATAACCATTCCATCTAACATCTTGTTGTTACTGATCATTCTAAATGCTCTATTATATGATTCTACAAAGTCATCGAACAGTTCTTTCTCCATAAACTCGGTGATAGATGGTTTTACTTGTAAAATCATATTGACAAATACTGCGTTAATTTCAAGAAAAATATCTGTCACTTTTTCTTTACTTAATTTCAAACTCTCTCCTCCTTTTTTATTATATATAAAAAAGCAAAGCATCTATGCGCCAACTACTCACCTAAATACTTTGCTCTCGTATTTTATATTATAATTTCTTAAGTACTCCCTCTTCTAAGTCTTTTATGCAGTATATATTTTCTAACACATCAAATGTCTCTTTCAAGTTTCTTCTAGCTGACACCCAGCCACTTCCATCAGTAATCCAAACAAATTTGAATTCTTTAATATTCTTGGCTTCTTCAGCTATCATCTTATAACTTCTAGCTGTTTCATTAAGTTTAGAACCACCAGAAGCATAAAAATTAGTCTCAATTCCATAAACCATATTGTCGGTTTTTATAACAAAATCAAATCTCTTTGTTGAAGTTCCATCTCCTGAAATACTCGATAAATCGAGTCCCCATTTTTCTTCAATCTCATTTAAGTACATCTCTTTATAATACTCTTTAAATCCAGCTTTTTTTATGTGGCTTTCGACTAAATCTTCCATCAAATGCCCACCACGATTTTTTCTTCCATTTGAGTTTAATCCTACTTCAACGCCAAGCGCATAGTCTATCAAACTACTTACCAAATGGTTTTCAAGCAATTCAAATAATCCTGTCTCTTTCATCAATACAGCATATTGTTCTGGAGCGTAATTCATTTGAGCAAATTTATAAATGTATTGCATGTCTTCATCTTGAGCTAAAATTTCCAATCTTCTAACAGCCAATAAAAATGGTACACATTTCAAAGTATTAGGATATTGCTTAATAATATCCAAGAACTCCTTTTCTATATTCTTCGAACCTATCAAGCTGTTCAAAATATTCAATTCAACCTTGAATTTTTCGACATTTTCATAAACAACATCAAAATCAACATAGTATTTATAATTTGCAATGCTCTCTCTAAATCCACCAATCCATTCATCAAAATTTCTTTTCTCCATCTAGTCCTCCATTTAAGCTTTCATATCTCTTAATAGAAATATCTAAATAGCTTTTATCCAAATCAATTCCAATATATTTTCTATTATGCATTGCAGCTGCAATTCCAGTAGTACCGCTTCCACTAAAAGGATCTAATATCAAATCATTTTCATTAGTTGAAGCTAGTACAATTTTTTCAAGCAACTCTAATGGTTTTTGTGTAGGATGCTTGCCAAACTTCTTCTCTGATGGTTTTGTCAAAGAAGTTGTCCATACATCTTTCATTTGCTTGTTGCCATTTAGCTCTTTCATCAATTTATAGTTAAATTTATATTTTGCTCCTTTAATATCTTTCCTAGCCCACAATACTGTTTCTGTTGAATGTGTAAAAGTCTTGCAAGCTAAGTTTGGTGGTGGGTTTGTTTTTTGCCATGTAATATTATTAATGATTTTAAAACCTTCTTCTTCAAGTGCCATACCAATAGAATAAATATTGTGAAGTGTTCCACTTATCCAAATCGTTCCATCATCTTTTAAAATTCTATAACACTCTCTAATCCACTCTCTGTTGAACTCATGCTTGTCTTCAAGCGACTTTGCTTTATCCCACTCGCCTTTATTTACACTTACCATCTTACCGCCACTACAAGTTATGCCACTATTAGACAAAAAATATGGAGGATCTGCAAAAATCATATCAAATGTTTTATCCTTCATATTTTTAGTAGCTTTTAATGTATCTTTATTTATTAACTTAAAATCTTTTTTATTAAAATAATAAGTTTTTTCTTTCATTGTAACCTCTAATAATTAATTATCAGTAGCTCAGAAATTTTGCCTCTCTTTGCGCCATCTGAATTAATTGCTCTATTCGCCTGTACTTCATTTATATAAAAGCCTTTGTATAAGTCATCAAAGAATGTATCACTTTCATTTGTGTTCTTTGGATTAGAATTACTTAGCATCAATTTTGCATCTTTTTGACTTAGTTGCTTATAGAATTCTCCCAACCTCTTTTGGTCTTCGTCATTGAAGTCATCCTTTGTGTATGAAGTAAAACCATTAGTATCCGGTAATGGTCTATAAGGTGGATCAAAATACACAAAAGTTTTTGGATTAACTAACTCTAATGTATCATGGTAATCTCCACAGATAATTTCAACATTTTGTAGTAATCTAGATAGCTTTAGTAAGTTTTCAGTATCGCAAATTGTCGGATTTTTATAATTACCCATTGGCACATTGAAATCACCACTTGCATTTACTCTGTACAAACCATTAAAGCATGTTTTGTTTAAGAATATAAACTGTGCTGCTCTTTTATATGATAGCTTTCCAGACTTAACTTCTGCAGAATTATATTCATCTCTTAAATCGTAGTAGTACTCTTTTCTTTCTTCTTCATCCAATGGCAAATATTCTTTTTCATATTTTTGCAATTTCTTAATAAGATTATCTACATCCGTTTTTATCACATTATATGCATTAACCAAATCTTGATTTGTATCATAAGCATAGGCTTCCTTTACATCATACTTTTGAAGTACATCTAAAAGAATTGCTCCCCCACCAAGAAATGGTTCAATATATCTTTCTATTTGACCTGATTTTAAAGCATCTGGATAGTACTTTGTTATTTGAGGAATAAGTCCTGCTTTACCTCCAGCCCACTTAACAAAAGGTCTTGCTTTTTCTATAGTTTCCATAATTATTTCTTCCTTCATTTTATTTCACAACTAGATTAGCACAACAAATTGTAAAGATCTAGCGAACATACTAAGAAAAATTAAGTTTCCATAAGACAGATATTTACGATCTAAAAACTTTATTATATAATCTTCAAAAAGTGAGGTTTTTATTATGAATTATTATATTGATAGTAAAAGATATATAAATGAAGAAAAACAAAAATATTTAAATCAAGGAATTTTCATAAATGATTTAAGAGGCTATGATGGCAGCGAAAAAAATTCAATCGCATTCATTGCCTCTATTGAACCATCTGTTTTCGTAAATCATGTTGGTAGTATTATGACAAAAGAAAACATTTTTGAAGTTTCACCAAATATAGGCGGTTTTGATATGAAAGTAGTTGACTTTGAAGCATTTTCTGCGAATAATGTTGAAGTTTATAGTATAATAGATTTATAAAAATAGACCATTGCTTATACAATGGTCTATTTTTAGTTAATTTGTATATTTATCAAGATTATCCTTGATATACTTTGATGAAAGTCTAACATCTTTTGCTGCTTGGACTACTCTATTGATGTAGTCTTTTCTAATAGGCTTGTCTATAATGTCTCTATTCGAAACATAGACTAAAGCCTTAGATTTTTCATTGTTGAATTCGATTTCTAAGTGTTTCTTAATATAGCATGGAGTTGTCAAATTTGTGCCTTCATATCTATCTAGTGCCTTTTCCCCATCTGTATTAATTAGCCAAAGTAATCCTTCAACTTTTGAACCTTTTTCAGGAACAACACTAGCTGTTCCTGCAGAGTCTAAAACAAATTTGTAATTGTCCAATGTTGCTATACCAACAGGAATAGCTCCAGGGCATCTTTCTTTCATTTGTTCCTTATCCATGTTTAATCCATAAGCAAAGTATAAGGCTGTTTTTATAGTTAATAAAAATGTTTGAAGATTTTCTTTAATATCTCCATTCTTTTTTATTAGCCTATTGTAGTTTTCAGCCAAGCTGCCATAGAAATCATATTTGTTCAAATAATCGATTTCTTTAACAAAGTAATCTCTTAATTGGAAATAAATGATGCTTAATTCTTGTGCGTATTTTGTTTCTACGCAAATATCTGCTTCATCATTTGTGTACAATTGGCCAGGGTAATCTATGATTACATTGGCACCTCTGAATAATTCTTTTATTCTTTTATTCTTTTATTCATTTTAATTTCTCCTTTCTATTAAGAAATTCACACTAATTTGATAAAAGAAAGGATTTTTGTTCTACAATAAGTTTTGCAACTTTATATCTATATTATCAATAATCATTAGAAGCATGCTATTACATATGCAAAAAAGCTCTTTTGATCTTTTAACTTTATAACATCTTTTTCTCCATGAAACATATTGTTTCTAACCCTATAAATAACAATTAATAATAAATGAAACTTCTCTTTTGACCCCCATTGCTCAACAGGATTATCAAACAAGTTTTCAACTTCTTTTTTTGCATTTTCATTATCATTTACCCTAAAAAAATCAATTATACCTTGGGCACTATATTTATATGAATCATTATGATAATAGTTTCGAAGAAAAGAATTTAAATTTAAAAAGCATTTGTCTATTTCATTTTCGTTATTTTGAAAAAAACTGCTTTCACTTTTTATTTTTATAATACCATCATGTATGTTCTCTTGAAAAATCTTATCATTTTTTTCTCTTATTATTTATTATTCTATATTTTTCCTCTGCATCCTTAAAAAGACTTTTTTCATACAGATTCCACAATATAGAAAAGTCACCTATCATTTTTCGAATGTCATCACCAAATTTATTCATTATATTATCAGAATTAAGTTCATACATAATGTTCATTTTCTCCTTTGAATTATTGTATAGTTATTATATTGTGTAGCAACAATTATGTCAACATTTTTGAAAAAATATTTTTGATAAAAGTATTGGTATTACTGGCTTACGTTTTCATATGATATCATAATACTCGAAAATGCATTTTCAATTATTGTCAACTACGGTTTTTACATTTTCGATCATTATTTAGAGCTTAAAAATGCATATTTCATTTATGATAAAACAAGTTTATCGGAAAAACTTCACTTTCTAAAAATAGATTTGACTTTATATTTAAAGCTATCCTATCATTATAGTTATATTGGTGTCCGATACTAGTTATATCAAGCAAATTATCAAAAACAATTTCTTCCGGATTAAATTCCAACACAAAATAAAATGGAGCCACAACAAGAAATGATATTAGTTTTATTTTTCCATTACACATTAATAAATGATTAATTCCAGACCATCCTTCAAAATCTTGTTTCAAAAGTCCCAAACTTATTCTATATTTTTTGTTAGAAAATTCAACACTGTCTCTATCTAATACATATTTCCTTAATTCTTTATGGTTTTCCAAATATTCATTTGGTATTATAGACAAAAACATAGCAATTATTTGTTTAAAGAATTTTAAGGGATATACATCTTTAAAATCTAATTCAACCGATTTAGCATCTTTTAATTCTTCTAGATGATGACCTAAATAATCATAAATGGCATTAGATATCTTAATATATTCTCCTGCATACCATTTACCAGTAGTACTGTTGCACCTTTCACATAAAGTATAATCACCTACTCCTTTTTGAAAATCTGTATATCTCAACTTACTTGTATCTTTGATATCTCTTTTTTCAAGATCTTTAAAGTACTCTTTTCCTATATACATTTTTGTAGGTTTATGGTTATATGCTTTCTTTGGTGGAATATGTTCATATGTTAATTCACATTCTTTTCCACAAATGTGACATTTTCCAATTGGTCTACCCATGTAATCACCTCATTAATTTGTAAAATATGATTTGTTATTAATTTTAAAAAACAAGTAATACAATATCATTTCTATTATTGTATATATAACAATAGAAATTGCTATATGCAAGTTGAAATATCTGCATAATAGACATGAAGCAATTAATATACAATTATTTAATATATAAAATGCCGTATATGATAAGCTTCCTACTGTAGGAAATGAATTCTTCTCATAAAAGGTTCCTACCAAACTAAATGAAGTCATATAAAGTAATGCTTCTCCAATTGTAGCATTTATAATATATGCATACAGCAAGCCCATCCCATCTTTGCCAAAATAAAATTCAAAAGCATTTGCTAAAAATTGACTTCTAATGATTATTCCTATTATACGAACAATTTTATACATTTAATCATACCTCCTTACTCAAAAAAGCAAACCACCCATACTTCAAGTGATTTGCTTCAACTAATACTACTATTAAATTGCCTTGCAAATTACTTCTATGCGCTTTTTATTACGTCATATTTATTATATAAAGTACTATTATAAGGAATTTTCTTAAATTTAGCTAATCTTCCAACAATATAGCACATAGGTATTTTATACTTTTTAGAAATATCTAAAAGTGATTTTTCTGTTAAATCAGAGTCTAAAATTAACATCCATTTTTCTTCACCTATCATATTGTTAATTGCAAAGCTATCTGCTCTTTTTTCCTTTTCTTCTGTTGATTCTATTATAGTTTTATTCTTTGCTTCGTTATAATCAGATTTGCAATGTCCTATTTCATGTAATATCTCAAAATATAGAGAATCTAGTCCAGCATAATTTGCTGTATTATAAATTGTAGGTGTTAATCCTCTTACTTTAAAGCAACCTCTTACTTTTGTTCCTTTTAGTGCTTTATCACATACAAAATAAAATCCATATTTGTTAAGAATATCTTGTATTTCATTTATATCATGAATTCCTTTATAAGCAAGTTTATTTAAGTCCTCTACTAAAAATGCAAGATTTAATTTGTTATATTCATTAACTTTTTGATCTGCACAAATTTCATCACAATGCGCAATCCATAATGCAAGCTTGTTAAAGTCTTCTCCATCCTTCTTAAATAATACTTGTTTTTCTAAAGATGGAATTATAGACAAGTCCTTTATTTTTAAAAACTTTAGAATATCTAAATAGTTTTGAAGTGGCGAAGTAATATCTAAAAACTTCACCCATTCTCTTTCTTTAAGTTCTTTTAAAGAAAAATTTTCTTTAAGCATTTTATCTACTGCTTTTTCTGTGCCTAAGTCATTTATTATAGTTTCTTTTAGCTTTTTGTCATTTTCAACATTGATAATAAAGCTTGCATCTATACCAGTTAAACGACTAATGTTTGCTGCTAATTCAGCTGTAATAGGAACTTTGCCATTTGCAATTTCATTCATGTGCTTTTGAGTAATTCCAAGTCGAATAGCAAACTCTGATTGTGAAATATTATGAAATTCTAAATAATCTTTTAAGAAACTTCCAAAACCAACCATACTACTTCCTCCTAACCTTCTCCATAGTGCTTATCATCTATTTCGCAAAATTCTATTGCTTCGATTTCAACCAAATTATATGGATATTCTCCTACCGGTCGCATTCGAAGTCTTAATTTATTATTAATTTTTGCTGTAAAAATTTCTTTTAAATCACCATGCTTTTGTTCTATCCCATAAACTATATGGAGTGGATTTTGTAATAGTTCTTTTAAGTTGATAGAATTTATGATTAATGTTTCTATACTTTCTATAGTCTGTATTTCTTTGTTTTTATGAAGTCTTACCAGTTTCTTTTGATAATCCTTCAAATAGTTTTTTGACTTGCGTATTTCCAATTTATTACCTCTTTTGAATTGCTTTTACATATTATAACATAGTAGGTAATAATATGTCAATGGCATAAAAAATAGTTCCCTTCGACTTTTGCCGCGGGAACTATGATAATATCCCTTCATTAAGCACTTATGCTTACTGCTTTATACTTATTTTATTTCTTCTTTTCAGTTTGCTTCTTCGAAGCAGTTTTCTTCGCTGTATCTTTCTTTGCATTTGCTTTTTTTACAGATGATTTCTTTGCTGTAGAAGTTTTGGTTAATTTCTTTTTAGTTTCTTTTTTACTATTTTTTCTTGGATCTAATTTTGGATTTTCTTCTAACCACAGTGCATATTTATCTAAATCTAATTGGACCATTTTAAAGCAAAATGCTACAACCAATGCATCATCTAATTGTCCAATGCCAGGAATCACATCAGGAATCAAGTCAAAAGGATTTATTACATAAGCCAATGCTGATACAATAGACACTATTGTTCCAACAGGCACTTTACGATACTCTTTTCTATAATAGCTTTTTACAATTGATGTCATTAATTCAATATAATTAAAGATCTCTTTAGTAAAATTTGATTTTTTAATTATTTCAAACTGATCAATTAAATCACCAAGTTTTTTACTATCTCCTACTATTTTTTTAGATTCTATTTCTCCATCTTTAATAATCTCTTTTGTCTTACTTTCAGCTACTTTTACATTTAATACTTTTTTCTTCCCCATATCGATTTCCTCCTTTTTATACTTTTATTATATTTATTTTAAGAGTTAATCACAATATTTTTTTGTATATATGCCATTTATGGCAAAAAATCAAAACAAAAAGAAGATGAATAATATACTTTGTTCATCTTCATGTTTTTATGCAAACTCCTTTTTTCCCAACTGCCACAGATACTCATCAATTTCCTTAACACTATAATTATTAATTTGATAATGCTTTTTAAATCTCTCCAATATTTGCTTATACTTTGAATAATTCTTTAAATCTTCAGTTTTAAAATTATCAAATTTATATTCATCTCTAAAATATCTAAGTAATTTTTCTAAATAAGAATCGTACATTGGGTAAAAATCCGGTTTATGAAAACTGCAATATTTTGTTGCAAATGAATATAGACGCATAGTTTTTTGTTTATTATTTTTATCCACGAATGTTACATTTGCAATCTTGTCTATTATAGCTTCGTCACCTTTATTCAAAGACACATCTATATTGCATTCTAAAATATGTTTAGCAACAGTATATACATCTTTAATATTCGTTCCATAAAAAGTGTTTAAAAGTGTGACTTTTATTAAAATGCCATTTAAATCATTATTATTTGGATATTTCTCAAACATATGATTTAAGCACTTGTCTAAATCAACAAATTTATCGTTATTTTTCCATTGTTCAAGATACTTTTCAACTTCCTGTTTACATGGTTTGGGTATATCAGGCATTTTAGTTCCCCCTTTTTATTTTAAAATATAAACTCATATCTAGCTTCACTCTATCACACATCAAATATAAAATCAATTTCTCCTTCGAAATCCAATTTAGCATCAATTTTACCTATATCATTAATCTTATATCTTTTCATTAAATAAAATCCTTTTTCTCTCTTATATGCTTCATATACACATACACAATCTTCTGCTTCATCATCTATAAAATCATATCCTGCATATCCAACTACAATTTTGCCATCGTTCAGTGCCAATTTGCACTTCTGCCCTACTATTCTATTTAAATTATAGGCTGTTAAATCATACTTTTTAACTACTCTATTGGATAAGTGTATATAAATACTCTTTCCTTTTCCTGCTTCTATATTTGGCATTAATTTATTCTTTATTATGACTAACTCTTTTTTTCTTTCAACATATTTAGCATTATTTATCATCCTGGTAAGAATTGATACTATTTTTTCAATATCTTCATAAAAATAACAATCACTATCTTTAAAGAGTTGATCTATAGTATTTATTTCATCTTCGTAAATACAATTTAATTCGTATTCTTCAGTATATGTTAAATTGAACTTATTATCTCTACTAGGAATTTGTACTTTTATAGGCATTCTACAAGCAGTATATGCTTGTCTCAATATTTCTTCTTCATCTGTTGGATGCTCGCCAATTAGATATTCAATAAATCTTATTTTGTTCTTTTCATTATAAAATAGAGAAGTAATTTGCTTTATAACCTTGTCAGATAATCCTGCCTCTTCCAAACAATAACTAATATCCACATTTAATAAATGATTCATCTCGTTAACATAGTTTTCTTTGGGTTTGTTCTTAAAAAGATATGCATAATCATAATCAATTTTATTGTTATCTTCTATAATTTCATTAATTTTCTCATCGATAGTTTTAAGTGCATTATATTCATAATTATAATCATCCGCACTAATATTAATTTCTTCTTCGATACCTTCAATTGTATTATCATCTAGGATATTAAAATAAACATAGCAAAAATCATCGCCCATATTCAAGCCGCGATACTTGTACTCCGGATGAGTATCATTTGATTCATTCTTTTCAACATAAATAAAATAATAGTTTTCAGTATCAATGAATTCTTCTTTATCATTTATAATATCAAATGCTTCAACATCATTGTTATAAACTAAATAGTAATGTGTATCTAACAGTTCTAATTCTTTATATTTAGGCTTTATTGTCTCTTTTTGTGTTATGTAATTGTTTACACCAATCAGATTTGTATTTGTTTTTCTATCATGTTTATACACAAGTATTTCTTCATCTGTTATATCATTGCTAAATTTATCATACATTCCATTTGGAACTAGTAATTCATTATTAGTGGTTCTTAGCTCAAATCTGTTTTCTTGTTTTAATACTAATAAAGTGGTTTTGCTTTTGTCTAAACTACTATTGGCGGCTTTTTCAATGTTATCATAAATAAACGGAACCGTTATCTCTAGCTTTTCATTTAAAACACCGTTTTTTTCATTTTTGCATATTAAATAATTTTTGTTGTTATCAGTAATTTTTTCTATGCTGTCATATTCAAATGGCAGATGTTCTTTTCCATCAAATGAAATAATTCCATATTTGTTATTTCTTTTACATGCAAGCATCTTGTTATCAAACAAATAAACTGGCTCATAAATAAATTGTGGCTCAACTATTATTTTACCTGTTTTTTGATCCATTATTCCCCATAATCCACTTTTCATACTATTTATATCTGGTTTGGTATTAAAAGGCTTAACATCACAATAGCCTTCGCCAATTTCAAATATCTCCATAAAGCTCATCCCTTTTTTATGTTTTTTGGGACAGGTCCAAAAAACATTTTTTATTCCGCACAACAACGGCTTCCAAGAACCTCAATCTTCACATCATACAAATTTCCTGTCACTTTCAACAAAGCGAGTTCCATTAATTTTTTATATCATTTTTCTATAACACGTTTTTGATATAGTGTACTTGCTTCAAAATAAAATTTATCTTCATCTATAAGTAATGGTTTTAGTTTTTTAGGCAACTATCAATTTCAACACATTCATTTTCTTGTTCCATAAGTTCTTTTGCTAACAACCAATCTAAAACTAATTCTTTATTCATAATTATCTCCTCCTCTTTTTTAAAATGATTTTTTATAGCTATTTTTTAATTCACTTAAAATGTTATCATCTATGAGAAGGAATTTTAAAGCGAACAAAACCTTAAATTAAAATTTCAATCGTAAAGACTATATGTTAAATTCGTATGTAAACTCCTATATTTTTTTATTGATTTTTGTGCTCATAAAAAATGTGTATATTGAATATGTGAAGTAAAAAACTGTAATAATAATTTAATAATCAAAAAAGAGGCAACATAAGTTGCCTCTTTTTAACTTGTTTTTTGGGCACACCCAAAAAACATTTCTACTTCTCTTCATTTATTATCTTCACTATTTCTTTACTATAATAATTTGCTTTTACTTTTGGCAATATATTATATACTTCAGCTTGTGTTTTTGGTTTTATAGCAATCAGTTTTTCTAGTTCTTCATCATTAAATATATAATATGGTGGCTTTCGATATTTTCTTGCCGTTTCTGTGCGAAATCCTTTTAGCCTATTCTTTAGTGCATCATCTTTAGATGTTCTTTCATAATTAATGGCACTTTTACTTCTTATATCCTCTACATGCTTCTCTTTTTCTTGCTTAGTTTTTTGTGTATAAGCAAATAATGCTTTTTGTATTTCATCTACCTCTTTATAAGTAATATCATTTGATGCTTTGCTCATTATTATATTATCTACTACTCGCTCCACATTTTCTCTTTTAATTACAAATGTATCAGCCGTGAATTCTGGCACCTTCCCTAGCTTGCATCTTTTCGAAAACACCACCATCGAATATATCGCTATGTTTTTTGGGACAGGTCCAAAAATCATTTTCAGTTGTTCTTTTAAATATTTTATATGAGTTTCATTTTGTTTTATTGGATTATAAAAATGCTCTTTTGTGTGACGATTCAAATACTGTGTCCAATTCTTTTGATCATATTCTCCAAAAATTATTCCACTAAAATTCTTGCTTTCGAAGACAAAGATTCCTTTTGGCGTGATAAGTAGCATATCTATTTCTGTCGTCGTTCCATCCTCTTTAGGCAAATACACATTGTATAAAAACCTTCCACCTATATCTTCGTGCTTTTTAAGACTTTTATATGTATCATATTCACCTAAAGCGCCTGTATCATTCATTACAGCTTTATAATCCTTTTGCGTAAAGCGGTAATAAGTAGATGAATAATACTGGTCTTTATCTCTTTTGATTTTTAAATAATATTCAATTCCAGCCGCTGCTCCACCTAGCAAAAAGCATAGGATAAACCAAAAAATCATATCTTCTCCTCCTCTTTTACTATACCCAATATCGCCTCTTTTGTCTATATTATGATTTCGGGACGGAGATAAAATCAAAAATTTGACTTGGGGACACACATGAAATTATTGGAAAAAAACTTGAGGTCGCAATTTGCGACCTCAAGGTTAGTAGAACAAAAATATTGTGCATTCCACGATTAACAATCGTATCCAGTTCCAGGCACATAATCACCATTACTATAGTATTCTTTGCCCGTGATCGGATCTCTCCAGTGATTTCCACACGGTACCAGATCGCCATTGTTTTTTGCGTTTTCAAAATCATCATCACGAGTGAAATCTCCGCACCCATTGAAATGATACTGATTATCAAGACCATAACTCATTGTTATTCCTCCTCTAATTATAGTTGATCGGTTTCTTCAATATATTTTTGATTTATTATATATTGAAGTGCTTGTTTTTGACTTTCAAAAGAATCCATTTTTTGTCGTTGACTTTGACTTATCAAGACCCTGGCAGAATTTTTGTGGCCTCCTCCATTCATCATAGAAGCAATCTTGTTTAAATCACATTCGCCATCCACCTTTCTATATGATTTTTGTCCATATTTGCCTACATCTTTGGAGACTATTATTACATAAGAAATATTTTTTTGAATATTTCTTAAATAATCTGAAATCTCATTTCTTATAAAATAGGGTGCAAACATTGCTGCAACTTTATTGCCTTCTTTATCCACAAAGTATTCAATAGTGTTACTACTCTTTCTGAGCTCAGCTAATATCTTTTCCTCATGTTGATTAATAATCCTCTCTTCTTCTTTAGAAAACCCTAGAAACACATCAAATAAAAACTTATTATAGAATACTTTTATATATTCATCTGCGCCAAGTTCATCTAGCAAATACGAAAGCCTATGAGAAAACACTCCAAATGCAGAATGATTTTTCCATTCCCATGTATCATTTTCACGTACATGTTCTACATAGTCATATACCAAATCTATTTCGGTAATAAATCTTTTCATATATAGCCATTTATAAAATAGCTCAGTTGCACATGTATATCTTTCGTTTAATTTGACTTCAACATTACAAAAATCGTAATTTTCTGCGCCCTCATCAATTGACTTTAAATGATGATCAAATATTACTATCTTTTTACTCAAAGTAGGATTTGCACTAATTGCTTCTAAGCTCTTTTTAAAAATTGGCAAATCAGTAATAAATATAGACGCATATTTATCTAGTTTATGACTATAAATATCCTCCACAAGTTTTTTATTTAACTCCTCAGGATTGGCAAGTAAATCATAATCCACATTGGGAAAGCATAACTTTGCAAGGATTGCACAACTTACTCCATCCACATCTGCACCATGAGTATAGATCTTAGTAGATATTTTGTTATCTAAGGCAATAGGCGTATACATAGATGCTTCCTCCTTTTGTTTTCTTAAGACATTCGAAAAACTACTATAATTTTTTACTTTACAATTGAATTATAGTGCGTTTTGTGATATAAATAAAATACATAGTTTTTATATCAGTTATTTAAAATATTTATATTTAAAAGGAGTCCATATGAACAATATTAATCTTGATTTATATAAAATTTTTTACGAAGTTGGAAAAACTAAAAATATCACCAAGGCATCTAGCAATCTTTTTATTTCACAGCCTGCCATCACCCATCAATTAAAAAAATTAGAACGTGAATTAAATTGCACTTTATTCTATAGAACTAAATATGGTGTTGAATTTACTAAAGAAGGCGAAGAAATCTTTAAGATAATTGAAAATTCTATTTTATCATTAGAGAATGTGCCGGAAGCTTTATCAAAATTCAGTACATCTCCAAAGAATCTTAATTTTGCAAGCAGCTTCGGAAGTGCAAGGATAATCTTAGCTCCTGCCATACCAAAGATTATTAAAAAAAATCCTGGCTTAAATATTAAACTTGAAATTTTGTCTAATGAACAAATTCTTGATTCTATTATTAATAACTCTGTAGATATTGGGTTTATCAATAGAAATGATCTATTTAGAGAAAATATTTCATATATTGAGTGGGAAAAAGTCGAAAGAGTATTTGTTGCTTCTAAAGAATTTGTTGAAAAATTTAATATCAAAAAAATCACAAAGGATAATATTTCAAAATATCCTTTTATTGCCACAGGCAAAAAGTCTGCTACTAGAATTCTCTTGGATGACTTCTTATCTGAAAACAATCTATATATCACGCCATTTTTAGACATAGATTCTTTTGAAATGGCGCTAGATTTAATTGTGCAAGGCTATGGTTTTGCTTTATTTAACAAGCCTTATATTAGTGACTTAATTAAAAAAGGAAAGCTAGTCGAAATTAAAAGCGACATAGCCTTCCCTACAAGAACAATTTATTTAGCTACAAATAAAAATAACGAGAATAATAAATTTATTAAAGAAATTATTAAAACTATTAAATGATTTTTGAGACAGGTCCGAAAAACATTTTTACATGTTTTTCGTACCTGTCCCAAAAATCATCTTTTCCTAATTGTTTTTATCGAATCTTTAATCTTCTTCTTTTCTCTATCCGTTCTTATATTAATATATTTTTTAACTATCAACGAAACCGTATTATTTATGGTTTCTTTTTCTTCCTTCGAAATCGAGTTATACGCTTTTATTGCTTTTGTCACTTTTTTCGCAATATTTTGCGTTAAATCTTTAACATTTTCATTTTCTGTTGAATACAAAATATCAAATACCGTATCAACAACAATTTTTCTTTGTTCATTTGATGTTTCTTCAAACCATGTCGTTATAGTCTTGTCGATATCTTCGCTTTCCTCTGTGATTTTTTCAGAATAAATAAAATCATCATTCAAAACTTCCCAAGAAAAAATATCATGCTGCAAAACGCCTTTTTCTAGGCTATGAACTATTGTTATTTTTTCTTTGTGATACAAAAGCCTTCCAACAACTGAATCTTGAGGAATATAAGTTTCTACTTTATTCAAAATACTGCTATTTTCATACTGCTCGATGATCTCTTTTCTAAACCCTGGACCATCGTAATTATAAACTTTTATTATTTTTGACTGAATTTTTTTGGCAACATTCAACGCAGAAAAAATTGCTATATTTCCACCTTTTGAATGACCGCCAATTCTTATTTTGCAAAAAGGATGTTTTTCACCAATTTTTGTCAAATAATTCATACCTGAGATTTGACAAGGAATTTTTTCTAAAAACATCATGTTGAAATCCTCTTTCCACCCATTTATTGTGGAATCGGTTCCAATATATGAAACATAAATTTCTTTATTAGAAACATGAATTGTTATAGCGCAAAACTGCTCTTCATGTTTTTTGCTCGTATTTCTTACAAAATCCGTCACGAGCATTTCTTTGAATCTCGCGCTTTTTCCAAGATTAGAAATGAGCTCTTTGTCGCCATTATATATAAAATCATCATTCGAAAAATCTTTCATCCTTTTTGAAATGTTTTCAATCGTTTCTTTCGAGTTCATTTTTATTTTATGAAAAGGCAAATATGAAAATCTTGCCAAAATCAACGCATCAATTTCATTGAAAGGGAAATTTTTGTTGATTGGAAGATCGCCTCTCCAATTTAAATAATCATTTATATTTGCCATAGCCACCTCACCATTCTTGTCGTGTTTTTTGGGACAGGTACAAAAATCATTTTTAATTTGGATAAACTAAGTTTTCTTTTTTAATCTTCTTCAAAACTTCATCCAAGTATTTCTTTGCCTCAAATTTAGCCATTGGCAAATTCTGGTCTAAATAATTTCCGCAAGATTTTGGATCTGCTCCTGGAATCTTTCCTTCATATTTTGAAATAAATTCAAACATTTCTCTAATAATTCCAACTACATCCTTTGAATCCAAATCGCCTTTAAAAATTACATAAAAGCCCGTGCGACAACCCATTGGTCCAAAATAAATCGTTTCCTTCTTATAATCTTTATGATTTCTCAAAAAGGTTGCTCCTAAATGCTCAATAGTGTGAACCTCCGCAATATTCATTACAGGCTCTCTATTAGGTTCCTTCATTCGAATATCAAAAGTAGTTGCTATCACTTCACCTGTTTCATAATTGTAATCCTTTCGCGAAACATACACACCTCTTTTTAGCAACTCATGATTAACTTTAAAACTTTCAATCTTTTTCATATTCTTCAACCCTTTCTTCTTGTTTTTGAAACTTGTTTTTTGGGACAGGTCCAAAAAGGCAAGTTTAAATTGCAAAACTTACAAAGTTTTGATCTTTATTAATATATATGCCTGAGAAATACACATCATCTGTTATATCGCCATCATATTTTTCCAAAACTTCAATTGATACTGTAACTGGTTTTTGATATTCATCACCTTTTGATTCCCAATTTATCCAAACATTTTGATATTCAGGAGTATCTTTAAGAATTATTTCTTTTTCCCAATCATTTATTTTTATTTTTATTTTCTTCGCTCTAGCATTGTCATAATAATCATCTATTGAATCGCTTTTTCCGTTCATAAAGGTAATCGAAAAAACCTTATAGTATTTTTCAGAAGGATTTGGTGGCATATATTGAAATAAATCCGAATACACAGCTGTACAATATGCTTCTTCTTCAAAAGTAAATCCACTATATTCATCTGTCTTAATTCTTTTTCTTAAATCATTCAATTTTTTGTCATTTGCTATATCTTGCATAAATTTTTCTAAATCAAAGTTTTTATAAAACTCTTGTTCTTCATCATTGCCTAAGGTTCCATTTTTATATTTTTCAATTGTTTCTTTATATCCTTTATATGTATTTGAATTTTTACCATTTACAATTAAATTCTCCATATAAAATGGTAAATTATATAATATAGCTGCAAATTTAAAATCTACTTTCCAATTTACTGGTAAGGCGCTATCATAGTTAGTTATTTGTTCAATATATCCAGCAGAATCTCCATCACGTTCCAAAATGTCATCAATTAAACTATCGTCCAGTGCACGTTCACCATTATAATGTTCATAAGAATAATTTACATGACTTGCAGCAAAATCTTTTAAGTTATTACGGTTTTTGTTAATAAAATCTGTGTAATCATCTTTAGTTGTTTCATTAATATATCTAATTAAATTATCATATTTCCAAAAATATTTTCCCTCAAAATTTTCCCCTATGTAACGACCTTCTTTGCTATACCTGAGCGGATAAGGATTTTCTATTTCACATTGATTGCTATCAATATCTTCAAAATGATAATCTCCTGATGGCAAAGAGTTTCCTTGACTAATAATATTTACATTAAATCCATCTAAAGTAAAAATATCCTCATAGTAATAGTCTTCACCTTCTAAAATATATTTAAAAACATTATTAGACTTATCATAACATAATTTTATACCTACCTGTTCTGGTAGTTTAATGCAATCATAATCTTCTGGAATTTTTGCTATTTTTATTTTTCCATTTTCAAGTCCTACAATATAGTATTCATCTCGAACTTCTTCTTCTAAAACATGTACTTTAACAAGAGCAATATCATTTGCTGCTTTAACATAGCTCACTATTTGTGGCTTTGTTAAATATTCATAATCCCAATCATATGTTGAGTATAAATCATTTCGCATTGCATAATATGGTATATATAGTTTAGAAAGCCATTTTGTGTCATTTAGATATTCATCCAAAGTATCATACTGTGGATTATATTCTACTTCCTCTTCTTTATTCTCCTCACCAAAAGTGTTCTCAATTTTTTCTATAATTTCTCCTGATGTGTTAATAATTGTTTCTTTATTTGCATTGTTAAGCATAACCACAATTGCAACCACCACAATAACTATTACAACTAAAACTGCTGGAATTATTTTTTTCATGTCATTCTCCTCTTTTGCTTCTTGTTTTTTGGGACTTGTTTTTTGGGACAGGTCCGAAAAACATAATTAAATCTCTTGGAATTATTATACCACACTTCTTCTTGATACAAATCTTTTCTGTCACTTTTGTTGGTCCGTATCCTGCTTTTACTAAAACCTTATCTAGACTTTCAGTTAGTTCATCTGCTTTTGATTTTTGTTCATTTTTCCTTTCTTCATTCATTTTCTTCGCTCCTTTTCTACCATAAAGATGCTTGTTTTTGGGGACAGGTCCAAAAAACATTTTCAATTTGGCAAGGAGACTCGATAGCACTACTTTACCTTCTCAAATCTTTTTTGCTTCTATATATTCTGTTTCTGTATATGTTAAATTCGTATGTAAACTCAAAAATTTCTTGAAAGTTATGTAAACTTGTGGTATAATATTATTTGTGTTTGACACATTAATTCTTATCTCCCGTATAACAATAAAAATAATTTTGGAGGTATTTATATTATGGAGCGTTTGTGTTCTAACTGTAAGCAGAAAGTAAGTGTAAGCGAGGAGCAAATCCACGAATCTCACCGGAATGAACACTTCCCATTCATCGGAATGAAGCATGTTTATAGAATAAAATATTTTCAGTGTCCGTTTTGCATGCAACTTTCTGAATTGGAGAGCCAGCTGATTGAATGTTGGAAAGATGGGAAGCAGGTGCCAATTAGCACTCCACTTTGATGATTAAAATCGAAAAAAGACAAGGAATCATTTCCTTGTCTTTTTATTTTTTTGACTTTGCTCTAGCATTATTTTTAAAGCTATACTCACTATCTATATTTCCATTAATGATTAATAATTCATAATATACTATCTAAAAATCGTATTTACTATCTTTTTTATAAATTTCAGGATAATAAATCGTGCACAACTTATTATCTATCTTTTTAAAATCATATCCTTCAAGCATTTGCTCGACTTCTTTATTATTTTCTACAAAATCATTATCCTCGCCTGTTATAATTATTTGTTTTATTATATTTACGTCAAATCCATCAATCGTAAAAATAACATCCTGTTTTATATAGTCTCCATCCAAATCTTCAACGCAATAATAAAATGTGTTTTTATTTGTATCATACAAGAATTCTCCATGTGCAAAATCGAATGAACTAAAGTATCCAGTATCGCGTTTTATATCAACAATTTTAATAGTTCCATTATCCATTCCAATCAATAGATATTCATCAATTCCATATGGTTCAATTACTTCAATCTTAAGAAACCCTGTATTATCTGATGTTTTTATAAAATGAACTTGTTGTGTTTGTGTCAGTCCAACATCGCATTGACCACTTGTTATAAATAAGTTCTCACTTAGCCAAACCTGGTCATTTAAATAATCCTCTAATGTGTTTTTATTTTCTTCTTTGTTTTCTTCACCAGAAGTGTTATTAGTAACCTCAATTATCTCTCCTGATGTAGAATTAATTGGATCTTTCTTTGCATTGTTGATATTGTTGGCATTGTTAGCATTATTTAACATTACTATAATTGCAACTACCGCTATAATAATTACTGCTATAATTGCTGGAATTAATTTTTTCATATCGTTCTCCTCTTTTGTTTCTGTTTTTTAAGGCAGGTCCAAAAATCATTTTCATTTAAATCACTTACAATTTATTCTACCATAAATTTATTTATCTTTTCTTCATCAACCTTCATTGCATCAATTGTTTGTGCAAATAAGTCATCTAATTCCCAACCTAGCATTTCTGCTCCTTGTCTAATTACATCTCTTGAACAGCCTGCTGCAAACTTTTTATCTTTGAACTTCTTCTTTAATGAAGATACTTCCATATCTTGCACGCTCTTTGAAGGTCTCATTAGCGCAGCTGCTCCGACTAATCCTGTTAATTCATCTACTGCAAATAGTATCTTTTCCATCAAAAGTTCTGGTTTTACATCACAGCATAAGCCATAACCATGTGAACATACAGCATGTATAAATTCTTCTGGTGCATTTATTTCTTTTAATAATTCAGGTGCTTTTAAGCAGTGCTCTTCTGGCCAATTCTCAAAATCTATATCATGCAAAAGACCAACACATCCCCAAAAGTTTTCATCTTCATTATTTTTTCTTGCAAAATATTTCATAGCACCTTCTACTGTTAATACATGTCTAATATGAAATGCATCTTTATTATATTTTTTTAATAATTCAAAAGCTTTTTCTCTATCCATATTATTACTACCTTTCTTTTTCTTTATTTAACTTCCACAATACAACACTTATTACATAGGTAATTGCATACATAATTGGAAGTACAATAACTATGCTATTTAATCCAAATGTAAAAAATCCATACCAATCATAGCCCGACTCTACTATTCCATCATGTGAATGAGTTACCGCTGCCCAAACATAATAGAAAGAATATATCACCATAGGAATTATCCCTATAAATGTATGTTTTAAAGATAGGCTTTTAGATTTTTCAAACATTACAAATACTATTATGCTAAGTAGTGGATTTAATAAGTGCAAGAAGAAATTACTATAAGTAAATAACGAAAAATATCCATAAGGTGATGCTGGTGCTAAAAATATCATTGTAACTAACATTGTAAGTGTTACTCCAACTACGCTCATTAACTTAAAAGCTCTCGAGAATTTAGATACTTCTTCTTTTTTACCTTTAATTACTTTAAACTCCTCTATTATAGAAATCAGTGCTGCAATTCCCATAAGTATGTTTGAATCTATTGTAAAAAAGTTAAGCATATATATTCCAGGAAATGAATATACTCCTCCGCTTCTTCCACTTGCCATCCAACTTATCGCAAGTATTTCAAATAGCACTATTAATATATTTATTACAAAAGCCATTTTTGTATTTTTCATTTGTTAAAGTCTCCATATTCTCTATTTAAAGTCCCATCTAAGCTATTATACCACATAATTTATCTATAAAATGTGCATTAAAGCTCTTTTTTAATTTACATATTCCATAAACCATGCTATAATTCGCTTGAAAATAAATTTTTTAAGGAGGCTCCTAAGTATGGCAGTTCAGGTAAAATCAAAAACTGTAACTTGCCCTAAGTGTCACGAACTACTTGAATATACTTCTGCTGATGTTAGAAAAACTAATAAATACGAACGTTGTACTGTGCACGATTTAGATGATACGTTTTATAAAGCTGAAGATACTTATGAAATTTGGAGCATTACTTGCCCTACCTGTCATAATTCTTTTGAAGTAGAAAAGCACTTTATTTCTTCTCGTAAAGTTTAATTAAATTAAGGAGGCTCTACCATGAATTACAAAGTAATCACAACCAACGATTCCCAGATCTATTTTGCCACCTCAGAACTTGAAGAAAAAGTTAAAGCCGCTACTGAAAATGGCTGGAGACCAGAAGGAGGCGTAAACATCGTTTATGTTCAGCACTCCAATCTGTTCTTTGTTTCCCAGGCAATGACAAAATAAGTAAAATAAAAGTTCGACATATTATATGTCGAACTTTTTATTTTTTATATATTAATCACAATATATCTTTCCATACTGATCTATTTGTGCACCAGCTTCATGGAATGTGCCTGCACGACCGTTTTGCCATACATCTGTATGTGTTTCTCCTTTTACAGCTGAATAACGATAACCTCTGTCATCTATTTCTTCTGGTCCATACATTTTATTCATAATTGCTTTGTTAGACTCATATTTACTTCCGTCTGTGGTTCCTTCAACTGCATAAAGCACACCTTTATATATTACACATGCATAAGCTCTTTGAATTCTATCATTTTCATCTAATTTAAATCCTAAAAATGCACATCTTTGCCTTCCGCTTCCTGTTCTAATTTCAGTATAATCTTTTGTGTAATTTGTTAAAACATCTCCAAATGTTAGTTGTGCATCTTTCTTTTGATAATATGCAAATACAAGTCCTTCTGCAGACTCATCTACTTTTGTTACTATTATATCCTCTGGAAGTGGTCCGTTTGGTACATCATCAAATTCTATAATTTCATCATCAATAACATAATCATCATAAGTTTGAGAAGAATTTGCTGCTATTTCATTTTGATTTGGTAATGCATGTGGAAAACCAGATCCTACATTTGTATCAAACTTTGTTAAATACCATGCTTGAACTGTATTTTCTACTTTAACGTTGAAACCTAATTTTTCTGAATAATATACTGTATAATCAGTACCGTTATAATCTACCAAAGTTCCTTTAACTGTATCAACATCGCCAATACCTTCAATGCTAATTGTTTCGTGCTCGTCAGTATAATTATCCAAAATTACATATTGTCTTCCCATACAGAATGTTTGTGGACTTGATGGATAATTTCCTTTGAAATAATGAGTATCCCAACCTTTATCATAAAAATGAGCATAAGAATCCCATTTATAATCGCCTTTATATTCATAGTAATTATAGCGATTTTCTAGTCTATTAAATTCGCTTTGAGGAGGATATCCGTAATCCCAACCTTCACTTCCATACATTACATTATTTCCTCTTTTATTTTCTACAGCAATACCATAATTTGAAGTATTTTTTTCATCTACTCTCCAATACATATCTACATTTTCTGGTAAGCTCATCCATACATTAGCTGCTTTTACTTCTCTTGTAAGAGGCTCTGTTTCTTCTTTAGCAGGTTCTTCATAATTAGATGTTTCTTGGTTATTTACTTCACTATTTTGAGCATTGTTATCATTTGTTTTTGGTTCCTCTTGGCCACCACATGCTGTTAAGCATAAGCAAACTATAATTGTAATAACTAGTAGTAATAATTTTTTCATTTTAAATCCCCCTTTATTAAAATCTCAAATCTTTTTGTTCTTTGAGATTTATTCCATAGATTTGTATATAAATATCTTCACAGTTTAGTGCAGTAATTTTGCTTTCATCTACTTCCAAAAGTTTTTCAATTTCTTTAACTTTTTCTTCACTTTCTGCTTCTATTTCCATATAAGTTGGAATCATAGGCCAGCTATCTATATCTATTTCTACACCATTTAACATGTAGCGTACTCTTTTATTTTCTTGATAACCTTTTGCTTTATATCCTAGCACATTTAAAAGTTCGTTTGTCTCTTCAAAATCCGATACTTCTACTTCTAGTTCTTTAGTGCCATCAACTGTATTTTTTTCTACATTTTTATATGCAAGAGTTGCAACTTCTCCATTTGTTCTTAAGCGAATCCATTCATTTTCTCTTACTGGATTAAAATCATAAACATATCTTTTTTGAAACCACTCGCCTTTTTTTATAGCACCAAGACTTTCCAATTTAGAAATCATTTTATCTTTATCTACTTCTAAAATTCTTTCTTCAAACTCAATATGCATATTCAGCCTCCTTATATGGATATTAAATTAAAATAAATCTTTTATATTTTCTTTAATTATATCTATACTATTTTGCAATTTCTTTTCTTCTTCTTTATTTAAATCAAAAAAGATTTTTCTAGAAACTCCGCTTCCATCTAATACCGCAGGAAGTCCAACATATACATCATTTGTTTCATCATAATTAGATACTACTGCTATTGCATGTTCATTTCCTAATATTGCATTTGTAAGTTTTACTAGTGTCATACCTATTCCATAATATGTAGCACCTTTTTTATTTATTATTTCATAAGCAGCATTTTTAACTTCTTCTGCTATTTTCTTCATATCGTCTTCATACAAAAAGTCAGAGATTTTTTGTAGTCCAACATTTACATTACTCCATGGCACAAATTCTGAATCACCATGTTCTCCAATTACATATCCATGCACATTTGCTGGATCTACTTTTAGCTTGTCTCCTATTAAGTATCTTAATCTTGCTGTATCTAAAGATGTACCTGTGCCTATAACTTTATGATGAGGAAGTCCAGAATATTTTTGAGTAATATATGTCATTATATCTACTGGATTTGTTGCTATCATAAAAATTCCATTAAATCCAGATGCCATTACATTATCTATTATTCCTTTAAATATACTTGCATTCTTTTTTAATAAATCAAGTCTTGTTTCTCCTGGCTTTTGATTTGCTCCTGCTGCAATTACTATTAAGTCTGCATCTTTACAGCAAGGATAATCTCCCACTTCTATCTTCATTGTTGAAGGTGAAAATGCAAGGCAATGGTTTAAGTCCATTACTTCACCTTCTACTCTTTCTTTATTTAAATCTATTAAGCAAAGTTCATTTACATATGTCTTTTGATTTAATAGTGCATATGCATAACTCATACCTACGTTTCCACAGCCTATTATTACTACTTTTTTAGTGTCTACCATCTAAAATCTCCTTCTTTACTTTTAAAACTATTTCTTTCTATTGTCTACTATAATACCCTCGTATCCTTCTTCTTTTGCACCTTTTAAGAAGTCTTCTAAATAATCATGGCTAATTGAAATTGCATATTTATTAAGTTCTTTTGGTAAAATGCATATTGAATATTTATTGATTACTATATAGCTTATATCTCCTTTATTCATTTTAAGATTCATTGTATCGCTACTATAATCTATACATTCTTTTGTAATTTCAATTATTTTATCGCTATTATCGTCCATATACATTTTTATTCTCTTTTTGACTGTTACTAGAAGAATAAGTGTAAAAAAGAAAGCAAGTAAAAATGCACCGGTCATTACCATGTTATACCATTTATTATCTAATAAATACATAGCAACAAATATGCCGCACATAATTACACTAATTACCATAAACATATATAAATAATTTGTATATCTCCATGCCTTTTGATTTGGTTTTTTTATAAACTTTTTGCAATAAGATATAACATAAAGCATTTCATCATAAAATTCTTTTGAGCCTCTTTTTTTAACTTCGATTTTCACTTTTATTCCCCCATAAATCTTAGTATCTTTAATCTATATTTATATTTTTTATCCATAATTTTTTCTCTTTCGTTAGATATTTTTATTTAAAAACTCTGCAATTTCTTTTGCTAACTGTTCTTCTTTACCAAAATAAGAATGATTTGCGCCATCTATAAATGATGCATCTAATTTATCGTTATGAATTTTTCTTTTTATAAAGTCTACTTGTTTTTCAACATCTAATGATAGTATTTCTTCTACATTTCCCCATCTAAAAAATAGCGGAATTTTAAAACTATTTAATACTTCAAAATCATCTTCTTCATTTCCAAACTTTGCAAAATCTATATCACCATTATTTGTTGCATATCTTAAAAATACTTTTACAGAAAGTGGATAAGGAAATGCGTCTGGTGCAATCATGCTATTTCCTTCTCCTTTTTCCATTTTTTCTTTTGCATATTCTAAATAATCCTTTCCATAATACTTAACAACCATAGGTAAATCTACAAGTGATAGTAATATCAACGCTTTTACATGGCTAGCTAATTCATTATTTTCTTTTAACAATCTATTATATGCATAAACAGTTTTTGTAGATCCTAAGCTATGGCCTTGCAAATAAATATCTGTATAACCTCTATCTAAAGCAAACTGTATAGCTCCACAAATATCATAATAGCTTTCTGATATTTCTTCATAAGCAGAGCCGCCAAGTCTAACAACGCCATCTTTTCCTTTAATAAATTTTGCTATTTCGCTTCCTCTATTATTATAGCAAAGTGAATCTATTCCATTTTTTAAGACTTCATTTGAAATAGCATTTGCTTTATATTTAAAACAATTAGAAGTCATTCCATGAGTTTGAATTAAAATCTTATTTGTATTATTTTCACATTTATTTATATAACCATCTAATGTAATTCCATCTGTTGCATAAAATTTAACTATCTCTTGAGTCATCTTAATATCCTCCACCTTAATTATTCTTCTGGCAATAATTTATTTAGTATTATTCCTACTATTGCAGCTAATGTCATTCCCGAAATTGGTATAGACATATTTCCACCTGTTGCAATTGTAATTACAGCACCTCCTAAACCTATTACAAGCATACTAGATGCAATAATTACATTTCTTGTTTTTCCAAAATCTATTTGATTTTGAATTAATATCTTTAAACCATTTACTGCTATAAATCCATATAGCAAAAGTGATATTCCACCCAAAACAGGATTTGGTATAGTTTGAATTACTGCAATTAACTTTCCTAAGAATCCAAATATTATTGCAAAAATTGCTGCAAGTCCTATTACCCAAACTGATGCAATTTTTGTCATTCCAACTACTGATGTATTTTCTCCATAAGTTGTATTTGCTGGAGCACCAATTAAACCTGCTACAAAAGTCGCTACTCCATCACCTAGCAAAGTTCTTTCTAATCCTGGTTCTTTTAATAAGTCTTTTCCAATTATAGTACTAAGTGCTGTATGATCTCCTATATGCTCAGCCATAGTTACTAGTGCAATTGGTGCCATAGTTAATGCAACCATTAGGTTTGGTGTGTAGCTAATAAATGGAATTTGAAAATTTGGTACTTGGATCCAGGCTGCTTGTGACACAGTTGTAAAATCTACCATACCTAAAACTATTGATGTTAAATATCCTGCTAAAATACCAACTAAAAATGGAATTACTTTAAAAAATCCTTTTGCTTTTACTAGCATCAAAACTGTAACTACAAATGTAATAAATGCAACTATAATCCCTTTATAGTCTAAAACTTCAGTCCCTGATCCAATTCCAATATTTTTTATTGCAGAACTAGATAATCCAAGACCAATTATCATAATCATCGGGCCAATTACTATAGGTGGCAAAAGCTTTGCAATCCATTTTTTTCCTATTAATCGAATCAAAAATGAAACTACTACATAAACTAATCCTACCACCATTATTCCGAGTTAATGCAGCAGCTGCTCCATCTTTTGGATTACCAGTTGCATATCCCGACATATAAGCAACTATTAGTGGTGTTATAAATGCAAATGAACTTCCTAAAAACACAGGAGACTTTCCTTTTGTACAAAGTATATATAATAAAGTACCTATTCCTGCAGCAACTAAAGTTACTGAGGTCGATAAAAATTCACTTCCGCCTTGTTCCACTACTCCTTGATTAACTAATAATGGCACAAGCACTGTTGCACCAAACATTGCAAATACGTGTTGTATACTTAAGAAAATCCATTGTATGGCTTTTGGCTTTTCATTAACATCTAGCACTAGCTTAACATCATTTTTTTCCATTTACTTCTCCTAATTATTTAAGTAATTTTGCAACACTTTCTGGAATGCTCCTTGGTGTGCGTATAAAACTACATCCATGTTCTTTTAAGAAGTTATAAGTATACTCATTATTTTTATACTTCTTAATTAATTCTAGTTCCATATCTCTATTTGAATATACTTGCATGTTAACTTTGGTAACTACACATTTATATAGTATTTGCGAATATGGTGCTCCAACATAAATGAACACCAAATCTCCTACTTTCATCTCTTTTGGTTGCTTATACCATACAAATCTTTTATTGCTTTCTACATAGCTAATTACATCAAACATATTTATATTTGAAGGCACAATATATGCTCCAGATTTTACAGTCATTAGATAGCTATCATCTAAGAGTTTATATGTTTCTTTTAACTTTGTATTTTTATCTAAAATAATAGTTATCCAACTATCTTTATTCATGTGATATCCTGGAAAGATTGTTTCGTAATCTATTAGTTTTTTAGATTTTTCTTTATCTATATGCAAATCTAATACTTCCATATAGTCATCATCTGAGTATTCTTTTTTATTTAATATAGGATGATTGGATATTACTCCATCTGTTTTCATTCTTTTAAGTGTAGAAGTCACAAAGCTTTTTTCACGCACTTTCATAATAACGCCATACCACTTTTTATTATCTTTATTTCTAAATACCGCTCCATCATAATCATCCCACAAAAATTCTAATTCATCTTTATATTTTTCTTTAACATACGAAATAATCTTTTTAGCCGATTGAGACTTAAAGTTATCTAAATAAGTGCATTTTTCTACAAATTTTTCTAACACTTCTTCATATTTTTCTTTTATACTACCAACAAATTGTCCACTAGATTCTTCTACATCTACTAGAGCATATTCACTTTCATCAAAATTATCTATTACTTTTGATATTGCCTTTTTCTTATCTACTTCGATGATAACTACAAATTCACCATCTTTAATCTCTTTTTTATAAATATATTTTTCTTTATCTTTTTTAAACCCAAATTTTGTAAGTTTTTCTTCATCAATTGAACGGCTTTTTAGATACACTTTATATAAGTCTCTCATACGCATCTCCTACTCCAAATAATTATACCAATCTACTGCTTCTTATACAATTATATATATGTTTTTTAATTGTTTTTGTCATATTAAAAAAGACAGGTATAATACCTGTCTTTTTATTAAAAAGCATTATGCTATTACATATTGTCTTTTCTAAGCACGTCTCTTGTGCCTCTTTTAAGCTCAACTCTAGTAACTACTTTAAATCCATTTTGAATAAGATTCCTAATAGAATAAATATTATCCGGATCTACAGTACCTAAGCCATGCATAAAGCCTTTTTTAACTGCTTCTTTTTCAAGAAATTGAATTACATCAGATTGAAGTCCATTTCCAATATAATTAGGATGAACTGCTTCTGGCCCAAAATCTGCAACTTCTTCAAATTTTAAATCAGTCTGCAAAAACTTTTCTAAATCTTTTTGCCTTGCTGGAATAATCATCCCACAAGCAACAAATTGATTAATATCAGTAAAAACTCGATTAATATTTTCAAATAAAGTCCATATATAAATATGCGAACCATTATTTAACATCCAAACATAATCTTCTCTTGTAAATTCACCAAGCCATTCAGGATGTTCCATATGTGCTTTAACATATTTAATAAACTCCAAGTAAGGATCAAGTTCTTCCATAGCAAGTTCTCGTACAATTAGTTGAGATTTGTCAATTAACATATCCTCACCTCACAATATATATTGTAAGCAAATTCTACTACATTTTTTTGAAAATACAAGCTTGTTTAGCCTAATGCAACATCTAAAATCATCATAATTGCAAATCCTATTGCAAGACCAATTGTGCTAATATTTGAATGTTCTCCAGAATGCGCTTCTGGTATTAATTCTTCAACTACTACATAAATCATTGCACCTGCTGCAAATGACAAAAAATATGGCAATACAGGTACTACTAAACTAGTTAATGCAATTGTAACCGCAGCTCCGATTGGTTCAACAATTCCAGATAATGTTCCAAGTAAAAATGCTTTTGGTTTTGACATACCTTCACTTTTTAAAGGCATTGATATAATTGCACCTTCTGGAAAATTTTGAATAGCAATACCTATAGCTAAAGCTATTGCACCAGCCATTGTTATCCCTGCATTTTGTGCCATAGCTCCTGCAAAAACAACACCAACCGCCATTCCTTCCGGAATATTATGAAGAGTTACTGCTAAAACCATCATTGTAGTTTTTTCTAGTTTTGATTTCAATCCTTCTGGTTTATCACTATTTAAATGCAAGTGCGGAATTATACTATCTAGCAATAATAAAAATGCAATTCCAAGTAAAAATCCTACCGTTGCCGGAAGCCATTCTATCATATTTTGTTCTTTGGCCATTTCCATCGATGGCATTAAAAGTGACCAAACTGATGCAGCTATCATCACTCCAGATGCAAAACCCAAAAGAAGTTTCTCTAACTTTTTATTAATTTTGTCTTTCATAAAAAAGACCATTGCTGCACCTAATGCAGTTCCTAAAAACGGAATTCCAAGCCCATATAAAAGTTCCATCTTTTCCTCTCTTTCCTACACATTTAAGTCTTCACTAATTTGATGATCAACTAATATATTCGTAGTAGTTATATGATTTTTTTCTTCTGCTTTACAGATAAAAATTCCACATGCAGTTTCAGCAATCAAGATTGCAACCATTAACAATCTTACTCTATTTTTCTTTTTGCTTTTTTTAATCATTTTTAGAAATAGTACAATTGTTAAAACATATATTAAAACGACAATTATATTATATAATGCATATGGTTTCTTCTCTACATCGTGACTTGCCACTAAATTAGCAGTATAAACTAATCCATCGGCATCATATGTTATCGTTCCTAGAATTTGTCCTCGTGTAACAGGAGCAACTATTTCTTTATTTATTATTACTGTTTTTAAAACATTATCTTTATCTAACTCATTTGGAACAATAGTTTTTATAGTGTCATCTACAATTGCATCTAGCTGTGCTGTTTCTTTTGTTCCTTTTCCAACTTTTAAAGTTGCTATTATATCTCCAGAATTTGCAATTTCTTTTATTGAATAATTGCTATAAGTATATTCATATAATTCTTTTGTATCTGCAAATCTTTCATTTAAGCCTTTACTATTTCTTGCTTTCCCACCTAACACTACCGATATTAATTCTATATCGTTATTAAATGCGCTTCCTACCAAACACTCACCTGCCGGTGTTGTAAATCCTGTTTTTATACCAGTACAGTAATCATAAAAATATTTTCCAGATAGTAACAATTCATTTGTATTTTTATAAGTTCTATCTTCTTTTATATATATATTTGTTGCAGGTAGTGTAAAACTTTTTGTTTTTACTATCTCATTAAATATGTCATATTTTTGGCATTCTTTAGCAATTAAATATAAATCATATGCTGAACAATAATGATTCTCATCATGAATTCCATTTGCATTCACAAAATTAAGATTCTCGCAGCCTAGTTCTTTTGCCCTTTTATTACAAAGCTCAGCAAATTCTTCTATGCTACCACTTACGTGTTCAGCAAGTACATTTGCCGCTTCGTTTGCACTAGGAACTAATAAAGCATATAGCAAAGTTTTTATATCTAATTCTTCACCTACTTTTAGTCCTGCGTTTGAATATCCTTCTGGAACCATACTAATTGCTTTCTCAGAAACTATAGCTTTTTCATCTAATTTGCAATTTTCTATTACAACTAATGCTGTTAGTATTTTAGTAGTGCTTGCTGGATACATTTTTTCATGTGCATTTTTTTCATATATTACTTTACCAGTTGTTGGCTCTACTAAATATATAGCTTTACTTCCTAACGAAGGAATTTCATCTGCAAAAGCGTAATTAGACAGTATCATAATAAACACAAATAAAATAATCACACATTTCTTTGTCATATTATTACTCCTAATATTTATTTTTATGATATGCTTTTTTCTACCGTTCTACACAACTTCTTTTGCATTTCTATATTATCATCTAATAAATTATATACTCCATCTTCTGAAAGCACTCCCCTTTTTAATTCTTTTGGAAGCCTTCCTTTTTCATCATCTAAAAAATCTTTTTTCCATTCTGGGCTAGAATAATATGATGCCAATTCTCGAATACTATCTTGAGCTTTGCTATATTCTTTCAAAGCTTTATTTAATTCTTTAATAGCTTTTTGAGATTTAATATATTTTTCTTCCATGATTTCAATTCTTTTAATCTGATTCATTAGCACTCCTCCACACTTTAATCTGCGATTTTATTATATATAAAGCATATATTTTTTTCAACGAAAAAAGCAGGGAATACTTCCCTGCTTTTAAGCTTAAATTAGATTATAATTCAAAAATATATTTTCTTTTTATTTTGCAGTAACAAATCCTATATTAGCTGCACCACCTGGCACATATATCATATATGTAGTATCAACTTTTGTTTCTGTTTTAAATGAATCATCGTTGGTGCATTGCTTTTTATGAATTGCTTTTTTCTCTATAAGAAAATTCTTTTCATCTGATTCAACAGAATCCAAAATAGAAAGTTTAGATTCTTTTATTTTCATAGTTTTGAATTCATTATTTTCTTTATAGATAACTAAGTAGTATCCTTCTTCTGTTGCACTTTTAGATGCATAATAAATAAACTTACCATCTTCATCACTAGAAAGTTCGTATCTAACTTCAACCACTTCATCTGTTTCTACAAACTCTCTATCTAAAGTCTTGATGTGATTACTAATAAGTGCTGCAGATATTATTGCAACTATAATAGTAATCACAATAAAAGAACTAACAAAACCTGTCCCCTCACTAGAGCAAAACATTTCCTCAATAAAAGCTGAGACATGAAGTGTGACAAACATAATTGCAAGTTGTATCAAAGATGCAAAACAAATATTTTTAAACGGATATTCTCTTACGAAGTCTATATTAGATTGACCTACTAGCCAGGCTAGTAAAAATGTTCCTACAAAATAAACAATAAAACCAATTCCAAGAACCCAACCATTATCAAAGTAAGAAGTTAAACAAACAAGAATAGTTATTACAACAATAGGTGCTGTTACACCAATTATTGCTTGCCAAGTTGGATCCATCATACCAGTTTTTGTCTCCTTTCAAAATAGATAAGGGTAACCCAAAAAACTATATTTTGCTACGCGATTATATCACGCGTTAACATAATTATCAAGATATATCAGCACTTATGTTATTCTCAAAATGTTAATAACATTTCTATAATATCAAAACAACATAATATTTGTCAAGCTGTTTTTAATATTTTGTTAATAAGTTTCAAAATATTGAAATTTCGGCATTTTTTATTTTTTATTTAATAAAAACATATTGACATAACGTAAAATCCATGGTATAAATATTCACGTAATGATACTTAATCGGTGTCTCTTTTAAGAGACAAATATTTTTTAGGAGGGATTACATGTCCAAGGGTGATACTTCTCTGATCCGGAAACTTGTACCCACAAGATGGATGTTCGACCTTTATACTCATGGTCCATCAAATCAGGTTGAGGTAAACAGTAGAAGTCCGTGCACTACTCCATTCTTTGATAATTCTCTTGTTCGGTTTTGGTCTGGTAATATTCGTACTACTATTCCGACAGGAGAACCCAACAAGCTTTTGATTAACTTTTCTAGTTTTTGTCCTCATCAGCATGTTTACTTTGAAACTGTTGAGTTTACTATCAATGAATTTATCGAACAGCTCGAAAAAGTTCTTGCTCGTAAGTCGGACTATATTAGCTTTGATGTGAATGTTAGTACCAATTGGCTCTCAGCACGTGATTGTCAGCAGTTTCCTTACTGCAGTCAAAAAGAAGTATGTATTGGTATTAACAAACTTACTCCCAACAGCAGCATGTACTTCAACAAAGGTTCCGTCACTTGTGTAGTTCAGTTTAAACTGAACGAAGTCAAAGAAGCTCTTGCCGTATATCACGGCATTGAGGATAATAAAGGAGGATTTAGTATGAAAGGTTTCGGTAAGCTCTTCTCTGGTATGGAAATGGGTATCAACAAGGATCCTCGGATCAAGTCCACTCTGACCGGCATCGTCGTTCAGAATCCCGAAAACGGAAAATGGTATGCTTTCGACCCCGCGACCCGCACCCGTAAGGATATGCTGAATCTGAAGCTGGGTAACTTCCCCATTATCGTGGTTCCGGTTAAGAACCTGACCGTGGGCAAGCTGACCAAGCGTGATGGCAAGTACTACTGGGTGCAGAGCATCAACAATGATAACACCTTCACTGGCGTGAATGCCCAGACTGGTGCTATCGAAACGTTCGTGAACAACGACTCCCTGATCCCTGACTTCAACTTCTACACTGAAGTTATCGCCTTCGATGGTAAGACCCTGCTGGATCCGAACTCCAAGCAGAACATGGGCGGCAATGTCCTGGGCGCTATGCTGATGATGAAGATGATGGACAATGACAAGGCTGAGTTCAGCCTGGATGACATCAACGATGACAGCTTCAACGGCCTGGGTATGTTCCTGCCTATGCTGATGGCTTCCAAAGACGGCAGCCTGGGTATCACCAATCCCGATGGCAGCCCCAACATCATGATGATGATGATGATGATGGGCGATGGCGGTGAAGGCGGAATGAATGATTTCATGAAGATCACTCTGCTTTCCAACCTGCTGGGTGGTGGCAACAATGCCAACCCGCTGGGTGATATGATGAACGGAATTACTTCCGTGATTCCCGGAATCGGTGCTCCCGCAGCCGCGGCCGCCGCTGTGCCTGGACAGTATGTCTGCACTTCTTGCGGCAAAAAGTTCGATGATCCCGAAGTCAAGTTCTGCACCGAATGTGGTGGCGAAGTCAAAGCAGCCGGCAATGTGTGTCCCAAGTGTGGGGAACCTCTGAAGGACGGCGCAAAGTTCTGCCACAAGTGCGGTGCCAAGATCGGCGCCAATGTGTGCAAAGCGTGTGGCAAAGAAGTGCCTGAAGAAGCCAAGTTCTGTCCCTACTGCGGAAACGGCCTGGTAAATAAGGCTGCTGCTCCCACTGCTGAACCTGCTCCCGCTGCTCCTGCCGTGCCCGCCAAGAAGGCTCCTGCCAAGAAAAAGGCAACGGCCGTTATGCCCCGCTGATTATTTTTGAAGGAGTAAGACAATGGGAATCAACTATAAGGCACGCCAGCTTCTGAGTGAAACGGTCCTTATGAGTTGTGATGCTTGTAAAAAAGTATTCTCTCAGGATTGCTGTTATTGCCCCGATTGCGGTGCAAAACTTAAGTCTGCAAAGACCAAAATCTATGCAAACTACAGCAAAAAAGGACTTACTTCAATCAGCTACGTGCTCCCCAATGGAACTACCTTCAATACCAATCGAGGCATGACTATGTCTTTGGGAAATGGTCTTTCCTATACAACCAAATAAAAATAATACCGCTATGCAAATTTTGCATAGCGGTATTTATTTTTGAATTTAAAATTCTTCAAATTCATCTCGTGTCAGTCCATACGTTCCAGAAAAACCATTTATACTCGGAATAGCTTTTCTAAAATAGTTAGTTGCCTTATTAATAAAATCTGCAGAGCGATTATTAATAAGAATTCCACCTTCGCTAATTCCGACAGGTTCATCTAGCTGATCCAAACACGTGAATCCAATGTTTATAGTGGAAGGAATACTGATTTTTTGGATATCTCTTTTGATTCTTCTAGCAAGTATATCAAAATCTATGTAAGCAAATCTTAATTCTCCTTGATATTCATTTTTTACATTAGTCTCATCTAAAACCTTCTTGTAAGGAGTTTTCCCTACTTCATGTTCCAGAGGTCCCATACCATGTCTTGTGGCATAAGGTCGACTAATATAATAAATATCCGGTTCTCCTTTATACTTTGCAGTCTTAAGAATTCTCATTGCATTTGTAACACCTGTAGTTGATGGAGTGAGAAAATCCACACTGCAATCAGGATTGTTTTCATCAAGTCCCAATCCTTGAGCACCTTCAAATACCAAGTTTTCAAAACTATTGATGATAGAGTCATCTCTTACTATTACCATCGACAAAAATTCTTCAGCATAGAATAAAAACATATCGATTGTCTCATCGCTTACAAGTAAAGATGGATAATCTTTAGAAAGATTTACCAAATCGGTAATTTCTATTCCATACTCTTCTTTCAATCTCTTTGGCACATAGATGTCTCTTATCCTCTTAAGCTTTTCTCTCAAGATTTCTTTAAAAGACAACTCTCTTACAGTGATTTTAAACATTGGGTTATTGTTTCTCTCACAAGTTTCCCAAATGCCCATACCACAACTTCCATGACGGGATTTGTCGCGATACTCTTCCACTGCTTGATTGATATACATATCGTAAAGAGTTGTTACTGGAGAATTCAAATTCACAATTACTGTAGGATTATATTTAAACTTTCTAATGAACTTTGTTTTCTCCATCACAAACTCGATAGGATTAATCAAAAAGTCTGCACTCAAATATGTGGTTGCACCAGTGAAGGTCCCTGCTCCTAAATGCCGAAATACATGTTTCATTCCATCAGGAGTCACCACAGTGTGTGCTGCTTGCGGTCCACCATTAAAACGAATATTAAGTGTGTTCGGTTTGTTACACAAAATATCTGTATAATGGCCTTTTCCTTCATCACCGAGACCAGCTCCAATAACTATGGAGCACGACTTTACCACAATAAATTCTCCTTTCCTTAAAAAGAATTTAAAAGAAGAATAAGAGAAGATGATAAAATCATCATCTTCTCTTTTGTATCATTTGATTAAATGAATTCCAGACCTTCCTTGGTGGCTTCGCCGATTCCGGTAGCACCATCTTCATAGATTTCAAAATTCTTGAAGGCACTGCGCACAACCTTCTTTGCATCGGTGTCTTCAATCATGTCGATTGCTTCATTGCGCTCAACACCATTTTGCATCTTGAGAATGGTTGCCAAAACTTCAGCAACATACCTGTGATCATCCAGGATAACGATGTGATTTCCAAGAAGCCTCTTCCAGGTTTCTTCCACATGGTAACTACCGTATCCGCGTTCGGAAATAAGCACATGGAAAAGATTCCATTTTTCCAGTGCCATATCGCGAAGCTCGGTTGTCTTGTAGGCTCTTTCTACACTTTCTTTGTCACCGAAGATTTTTTTGAACTGATACACAGTTGTCTCCGGGTGCGGCTTATCATCGCCGATAGAAATGTAGATACCTTTCTGGGCCCTCTTGTTGAAGCATGCAATCTTGGTATGCTTGGCCAGGAAGTACCACGGAATCTGATAGCTTTCACCATCATTTCCGCCGCCGTTTCCTTCGATGTAGAAAAGCCGAAGCTGATCCAGCATACGGTTGTCCGCTTCAAACTGCGAAACCTGGAGCGGAGAATCATCACTCTTCACATCGCCAATCGCGGCGAAGAGAATGTGAGGATCATATCCCAGGGCTCCACCCTGAATCATATTGATGAACCTCGGGAAACCATCCTGCACGAATGTGAAAGGAATATGTCCCATGGAACCGGTCTCATCAAATCCGATAGCAATAGCCCGAGAGTTGGGGCTTTCCACGGAGTCGCTGGAATCCCTGAATCCATTCTTCAGTTTCGAAGGATCCATAAGTTCATTCAGACCACTCGACTTAAATACTTCCCGCACACTTGTAGCCTTCTTAATATCCTTGTGCGTATTATAGTAGGAGCTCACCTGAGCAGATGTAGTAGGACTGCCACCCATTTAAAATTCCTCCTTTTAAATTATTTTGAGGCAGCTTATATAGAAACGTCGATATCGACGAATCTAGCTTTACCAAAAACCTCTTCGCAAATTCTTTCGAATTCGCTGTACTCCTCATAAGCATTCTTTTGACAAGTGGTTCTATTGAACCAATCGCAAAGTTTGCTATGAACACCATACAAGTTTTTGCCTGTAACATCACCTAAAAGTTCTCGAGCAACTTTCTTAATGGAAAGCATATCTACTTCAAAAGAAGAGTATCCTGTCTTTTCGACAAACTCAGGAACAATATCTCTTACATCCATAGGAAGTGCAGTAATTTTTTCATTCTTACTTGTGGTGAAAAACCATCCGCCATACAAGCCAACTATTCTAATATCTTTAACAGAATATTTCTCGCCTGGCGCAACTTCACTTCCCGGAGAAAAGTAAATATTGTCTATACAGATACCATTGTGAGTCATACCTGCAATATCCAACCAACAAGCATAACTATAAAGCCGCTTGATGATAGAAATCACATGCTTCACATTCATCCTTCCACCAAAGAAGTTAAGTACTTCTCTTAAAGGATAAATCTTGCACGGCTTTTTAATAAGCAGTACATATTTGGATTTATCCGAAGTTCTAAAAGACTTAACAACTTGTGGAATAGAATACTGAAAATCTTTCCAGTTTGGAAGTTTGTTCTCCCAAGTAGAAATAAACTCTTCAACTTTTTCAACAAAGTTTGAAAACAATCCTTTTACTTCGTACTTTGAATCAACAGTCATAAGAATTTCTTGATCATTGATGTATGTATCACATACTCTCTGATCCATATGATCATCATATTCAAAGACGATGCTTTCTCCATTTGCAGAGCAAAGCGAAATAGTAGAACCATAGTCATCAGTATCTTCCCTCTTAGAACCAAGAATTTCTTTTGCTTTTTTGAAAAGAAATTTTATTTGCTGACTTGCAACAAAATTTCTTATCTCATGAAATTGTTGGTTCGGTTTATACTGCTCACAATATGCTTCATATTCTTTTTGCAAAGTAGCAGGATTCATAGTAAAGATTTCTTCTGGTCGATTAGCACCCATGATTTCTTGGTAGCCCCGAAGCCTCATAAAAGTATCCTCCCTTATAATTAATGAATCGTACACAATTCAAAGAGTAACTATTTTTAATACATGAAGACTATACCATGCATAATGCAATTTGTCAACCGATTTTTGAAATGTTTTTAATATTTTATTAAAAACATTTGTCGCTTGTACCAAAGGTTACGTAAAATCAATTTGTTGCAACCGTTAAAATATTTTACATAATTTCGTTTACAAATGACTCTTGTTGTATTGCTATTTATGTAAATCTATGATATTATATGCGTGAATAATATATTGATATATCAACCTTTTCTATTAAGGAGGAAATAAAAGTGGCAGATGTGATACTAATTGATGAGAGTGAATTTACTGAGCAAGAGCTCTCCCTTGCCTATAATCTTGTTCCACAAATTGATATTTTTGATCTTAACTTAGTGCTTAATTATGGTATGGAACCGCAAAAGAAACTTTCAGAATCTAGTGATAAAATTTTAAGTCAGATAAAAACAAAAGACTTAGAAGATATCGATAGAATTTTTGAGAGCTTAACTGCAAGTTTTAATTCTTTGCGGACAGATAGTGCTTCTTTAAATAGTCCAATCGGATTTATTAAAAGAAATGCTACAAATACTTTAATAATTGAGTACAACAAAATCAAAAATAACATTGAAGAGATTATTGCAAGGCTACGTGACTATCAACTTACTATTATGCAAGACATGGATTTTCTTAAAAAGATTCTTAAGACCAACAAAAAATATTATAAAGAAATTTCTCTTTATATATTAGCTGGTCAAAAAAGAATTGCACAATTTGAAGAAACTCCAAAAACATTCCAACATCTTGATACATTTAGAAGGCGGCTTAATAACTTAGCAGTTTCTCGTACTGTTGTAATGCAAAATATTGCACAAGTTGAAATGCTCCTTGCAACAGATACTAGAGTGCTAGAACGAATTAGTACTATCATAAACGTTACTATTCCACTTTTGAAAAATCAAATTTCAATAAACAACATTGTTAGTGCAAAACAAACTCTTGTTAATCTAAAAAAAGCTCCGTGAGAAATTTCTCACGGAGTTTTTTATTGTTTGGCGACTAATAGTCGCCGTTACGATTAGGTTTGAGCATCAAACAGAGATTTAAGAATATATCCTACATCATCTGTAGATGCATTAATAAATACACCATTATTGATATTTGCAATAGATTTAAGTTCATCGAGATTGGCTTCATAACCGATTGTATAAATCGGAATATCAAAAGCACTAATCAGACACTTTACACCGCTTAATGAATATCCACTTTCGGTATAGCCATCACTCAAAAGGAAAATCATCGGGATAGTATCAGGATGTTCTCTGTAGTAGCCATCAAGCAGTTTAAGTGCATGAAGCAATGCATTGTTTGTTGCAGTACCTCCACCACTACCAAGCTGCTGAATACTTCCTGCGAAGAATTCCTGCTGTTCGGTATTAAACTCTGCAAGAGGCAGGTTCAGATATACACCACTATCGTAAGTAATTAGTCCTACAAGATTGTCTTCTCCTATATACTGCATAGCATTAAGAGCAGATTCTTTTAGGGCATTAATCTTTTTACCAGCCATACTTCCAGATTTGTCACATACAAAAAATACAGCAACTTTCTTACCCGACTTCTTTTCAGTCTTGAAGAAATCAAGCACTTCACCAATCAAGCCATCATAAGCACCAGCATTCACGCTAGATTTGTAGTTTTCATTTTTATCAAATCCAGCTTCTGTTGCCATTTCTTTGACACCTGTTTCTTCAAATACTTTGGCAAACTCGCTAAGTACTTTCGTTTCTGCTTCACTCACATCACCCACTGCATACAGCGGATAATCATGACGTACACCAAACGGAACGAATCCGTAGTCCTTAAGCGAAGCATCGTTTTGGAAAGCTTCATATTCCATCACAAAGCCATCTGTTTCTCCTCTATTTGCAGATTCTTTAAGCTGCTTTGTAGAGTATGCAACTGATACTTTACTTTGGAATGCGCTAAAGTCTGTAGTTGCTTCCATGCTGAAAGGATTCGTGCTATCAAAGTACGAAAGCATCGAAATAACAAAATTAAGTCCTGACGGATTGTTTGTAGGATTGGGATATCCAATCTTAATCTCGCCATTCATTACTGATTTGAAGATTGAATCAAACATTTTTTCAGGATCTTCAATCTTAATCTTGTTACTGGATTCTTTCTTGATTACTACACCAATTGTATTTCCCACAAGCCTATCTGTAACTTTACTGACTTTGATTCCATTTTCTTTGAGCATCAAGCCATAGAGTTCATTCGAGGCAATGTAGCCCTTAGGAAGATAAGCTCCTGATTTAATAAAATCGTTTGCAAGTTCAGATTCAAGGATGCGCAGAGTTATAGAAGAAACACCTTCATGTTCTTCGTTATACTTACGCGCAGCACTTTCTACAACTTGGCTGATTTTACTATTGTTATCTTCGAGAGGTAAAAACACTTCAACATTGTTAGGTGCCTTACCAATTACAACTGGATCATAACTTGAGATATCCGGAAGCTCATACATGACCATCGTGCTTGTATCATTAGTAGCTGCTCTTTCAGGAACAGTTCCTTTAACAGGGGTTACTTTTGAAAGGCCGATTTTCAGGTCATCGATATATGAAATGACATTGTCGTAGTTAACAGCGGCAGGATCAATCTTGGTTGAAGTACCAAGTTCGCATCCTGAAAGCATCAAAACAAACACGACAAGCATGGCAAGAATAGTAATTTTCCGATTCTTCATTTCCTTATACCTCCATTTCGGTGATTGAAAAACCTCAAAAAAAGTAGCGGATGTCATTTCATCCTTTTGGACATCCGCTACATGAAAGTTATCAGTAACCTATTGTTTTGAAGAATACTTCAGTACGACGATTGTTGGCCTTGCCTTCTTCAGTAAGATTTGTATCGATAGGATTAGTATCTCCATTACCTATGATAATAAATCTACGAGAATCAATTCCAAGAGCTTGCAGATATTTTGCAACGCTTCTTGCTCTCTTGTACGAGAAGTCTTTACCATCATCGCCATCTACTTTTGCGGTGTTTCCCTCTATCTGGATATATACACCGTTTAGCACTTTAGCAGTTTCTGCAAATTCAACAAGTGCAGGAAAAGAATCACTAGAGATTTTGTAAGAGTCTGTTTCAAACTTGATATCGAGTCTTACTGAAAGCAGTGCAGAATTGTTATTAATCTGCTGTGCAGCTTGTCTTCCTTCACTTGAAAAAGCAAAAGAAGTAACATCATCATTTGGATATTTAGCTTGCAGAGCTTCTACATACTTGGTTGTAAAAGCTGTTTCTGCCTTTTCAGGTTTTGCAGTTTCTCCAACCGAAATCCAAATGTTGGCCATATCTTTGTAGATAGTTACAGCAGTTGTATTCAAAAGATTCATGTTATCTGCCCAGGTTGCAACTGAAGCGTTAGCACACATCTCTTTGATTTCATCTGCATCCATAAGTTCAAACATAGGCATAACTTTAATGGATTCAAATTCTCTCAAGTACATGCTGTTTGCTTCGAGTGCACCATCAATCAGTTTCACGATAAAGTCTTCATTTTGTTCTATAAAATCTTTTCTGAAAACAAGTCCATCCAAGATAAGATTTGTTCCCATAGATGTATCGAACAAAATTCTCGAATTAGTGGAACTTGCTGCCTGTGTAAGATAAGGTTCCCAGGTAGCAGCCGCATCTACGCTTCCAGCAAAGAATGCTTCCGCAGTGTCATCAGCTGTCTCGAAGTAAACCATGTTCTTACGAATACTCAAGATTTCTTCTTCAGTCAACCCGGCGTTGGTGATTAACCATTCAACCAAAGTTTGTGCTTCAGAAAATCTCGGAACAGCAACCTTTTTTCCGACAAGATCTTTTACAGACTTGATAGAAGCTTTTGAAATGATACCATCACCACCATTTGAATAGTTAGTGATGTAAGGCATTGATACTTCTACACCGGCATCATCAAATTTGTTCTGCAAGAATGCATAACGGTTAACTGTATAACCTGCACCTTGAAGTTCTCCAGAGATGAGCCCAGCAGAAGAAGTACTTGCATCATTCATTACTACGTAACGAACTCTGATACCATTTCTTGCATTGATACTATCTTGAGTAGTTGTTAAACCACCATTGGCATAAATCAAAGGTTTCCATCCGATCCATTCATCAAGCGAAATTGTAACTTCTTTAACGTCATTCGGATTGTAGGGCTTGGCAGGTTCTTTGTGGACAGCAGAAATAATTTTATCTGCTCCAATCATTCCTACACAAAGGATAACTACAATCACAACAAGACCTAAGATCCGTGTCTTTCTATTCTTCATGATTATCACTCCTTCAAAAAAACCGCGAGTTAGCTTGACGCTCCATTAACAAAAAGATGAATTTCTTCTGGTTCGTTATCGCTGTCGTCGACGTTAGAAGTTTTTCTTATCTCTTGAAGATTTTCGACAACATCTCTTAAACCTGGATCTTCTGGATTAAAGTCATCACCCATTTTAGCAACTTCTTCCAAAAGCTGATCGTAGTTTGTAGTGAGACTGTCCATGCTCTTAAGCACATCCTGAACAATCTCTACATCTTCAATCCTGGCAGGACGATTTTTCTTAGACTGTGCATCATATGCAATCATGGCTTTGATAAGTTTCTTTGCGTTAGCAATAATAAAACTATTTGTAGCCTGACTACGTTCTTGCAAAAATCTCTTAGCTTTATCATCATTCATCTGAATGAGTTCATTAAGTGCTTTTTCTTTTTGAACAAAAGAATCAACTTTACTCAAGAACTCAAGGATGACATTTCTAAAGCCTGATTTATTCTCGCCCATCTCCTGGAGCTTTTCTACAATCTGAGAAAGCTCACTTTCATTTTTTTCTGACATGTTTTTGCTCTGATATTCATAACTCGATTCCAACTCTTTTTGTTTGTAATCGAAGTAGAATGAAATACCATAATAAAGAGCAACGCCAATCAGGGCAGTCAGAATATAGATGAAGATATTACTACCAAAAGCGATTCTCAAAACGATAAAAAGAATTAAACTAAACAGAATAATAAAATACTTATAAAACTGTTTGAACAGCTTCATTTTCTGCTACCTCCTTTTTAGGTTTTGAAGGTCTTAACCTAAACTCTGGCGTAAACTCAATTATCGTGGGATTAAGTGCATCAATAACGTGTTGCTCATGAGTAATAATAATTTCGATGGTATTATATTTAGCTTGATGTTCTCTGATAAGATTAACAACCAGCATATCATTCTGTTCATCAAGTGCAGATGTAGGTTCATCGTAGAGTACTACATCACTCCACTTATTCACAAAAGCACTTGCGAGTGATAAACGCTGATCTTGTCCACCGGAAATCTGAGTGGGCAATTTTTTTGCATGCTCTTTAATTCCGAGTCTATCGAGAACTTCTAAAGCTTCTTCTCTATCTTTAGCTGTCGGTCTAACCTTGTGACCTTTGTATACCATCAAAACATTATTTATGCATGTAAGCCACGGAAAACTTTTATAGTGTTGATGTACCATATGAATCTCAGGAATAGGTTTCTCGATGATAGACCTTTCACTGACAATCATTTGATCAATCCCAAACAAACTATACTCAGGCTGAGTACTATCAAGTTTCTTTTCAACATCTTTTTCGATGCTAATGGTTCCCTGATACCTTTTTTCAAGTCCGGCAATCATGCGCATCAATGTGGTTTTTCCAACTCCTGAAGGACCGGAAAAAGCATAAATGCCAGGCTTGAATTCATAATCCATATTGGCAAAGAGTTCATTCTCGCCAAATGATAGGCTGATGTTATCAAGCCGTAACACTCTTTTTTTCATCTTCGATCCTCCATTTGAAAATCTTTCGAGTTATCCACGTTGCAATCATATTGAAAAGTTTGCTAAAAACAAACAACGTAATGATTGCTGCAAAAACCATTGCTGTTTTTCCTCGAGCACCACCTATATACATGAGATGTCCAAGACCATATTGTGTATTGTTTGTTTCAGCAATAACCACATAGGTCCAGCCTACTGCGTACAAATTGATGAATGACGCAACAAGCGATGGTGTGATGTAAGGAATTAAGCAATGAAGCAACATCCTTGGATAACTAAATCCCATCGTAACAGCTGTCTCTTTGAGTTTAACAATTTCGTCCGTGCTATCTTCGCAAATTTGAAGTACTGTAGGTAGAAATGAAAAGATACATGCAATAGTTACAAGTGAAATCTTCATCTCTTCTCCGATTCCAAAATAAAGCACGATGAGTGACTGGAAACAAGTTACTGGTGCGAACTTTAAACTATCTACAATAGGTCTAAAGATTTTTCCAACAGGTTTGCACCACGCCATGGCCATACCAAGCGGAAGTGAAATTGCTGTCGCAATCAAAATACCTGTTGTAACTCTTAAAAAGCTAGACCAAAGATGTTTGAAGAAAGCACCCGTTTCGAAAAGATTTTCTACAACATCAATTGTTGCCTTTGGCGATGGAGCAAAAAGCTCTTTGTTTGTAATTGCACTCCATAGCCACCAAAGGAAAATGATGCATATGATATAGATTACTCCATATGCTTTTTTACCTAACTTCTTCACTACTCGCCACCTCTTTTATACTTAACTAAACGACTTCTTTAGTCGCCATGGAGTTACCATCAAGGTTTAAAAAAGGGGCTAGCGCTTTTACGCCAGCCCCTCGTAAAAGAGATCACATTACGTCATCATCAATAGCCACGGATAGTTTTAAAGTAAAACTCTGTCCGTCTGTTTTCGGCAGCGGCAAGATTCTCTTCGTTGAGCGGTTTGAAATCGCCATTTCCAACAACCACGATACGGTTCGCATCGATGCCATTAGCAACAAAGTAATCTTTCACAGACTGCGCACGAGCTTCGGAAAATTCGATAATCATCTGATCAGTTACACCATCGGCGCGCTTTGCAGCATTGCCTTCGAGCTGGATATACACACCATCGAGAATCTTAGCAACTTTCACAAACTCATCGAGCTGCGCATAGCTGGATTCTTTGATAGTAGTAGAATTCAGGTCGAACTTGATATCAGCCGTATAAGAAAGCAGGCTTTCAGGGCTTTCAATCAGTGTAACTTTCTGCTCCTCAGTCAGCGCATCAGCTGTAGTTTCCGCAGCAGCAGGATACTTGGTGAGCAGCTTCTCAGCAAACTTGCTGTCAAAAGCATCAGCAGCCTTGGCAGGATATGCAGTTTCTCCAACCACGATCCATACTTCGGCCATATCCGCATACATCTGTACCGCAGTTTCTTTCAGCAGCTTCACGTTCTGAGCACATGTAGCAAGATCAGCACCATTAGCCATGTCGACGATTTCATCATCGGCCATCAGCTCAAACATAGGCATCTGCTTCACGTTTTCAAAAACATGCTTGTACATGCTGGCAGCTTCAAAGGAACCATCCATCAGTTTGACGATAAAGTCTTCATGGCTGTCAACGAAATCCTTACGGAAGACAATACCATCGAGAATCAGGTTGGTGCTCATAGAAGTATCGAACAGTACACGACTATCGGTGCTAGAAGCAGCCTGCGTCAGATAAGGTTCCCACGTGGCGGCGGCATCTACGCTTCCACTGAAGAATGCTTTCGCAGTATCATCAGCAGTTTCGAAGTACACCATGTCGGCACGAACCTGGGCCTTTTCATCAGCAGTCAAATCGGAGTTATTCAGCAGCCATTCCACAAGAGTCTGAGCTTCAGAAAACTTCGGCACTGCAACCTTTCTTCCCACCAGGTCTTTAAGAGTAAGAATATCAGACTTAGCGATAATGCCGTCACCACCATTACTGAAGTTGGTGATATAAGGCATTACAACTTTGAGTCCGGCTTCATCAAACTTGGCCTGAAGGAACGCATACCGGTTAACGGTATAACCTGCACCCTGCAGATCACCAGAAATCAAAGCGGCGCTTGAAGTTGTAGCATCATTCATGACCACGTATTCCACATTAATGCCATTTTTGGCATTGATGGAATCCGGAGCAGTCTTGAGGCCACCATTCGCGTCCAACAGAGACTGCCAGCCGATCCACTCATCGATGGAAATCTTCACTGTCTCTTCAGCGTGTGCAGCAGTAGTAGCACCGCAGAGCATCACGCAGAGCATCACCAGGGTCATGAGAATCGTAGAAACCTTCTTCATTGTTTTTTCCTCCCTATAAAAAATCATTTTGTTTTTTGTTCTTATGCTTTTCACTATTTGTACAGATTTTTCTATATAGGTAACAGATTACTTACAAAAGAATAGTTTACATATTCTAGCTTGTTTTTTCCTCCCTCCTTCTATTTAGAAATCGGCTCGTTAAGTATTGATTACGATGCCATTCTATCATTGAGTATATGGGCGGTCAATATAGCTAGATAGCTCTAAGCCCGGAATATCAACGGGTTGAGCGATTTTCAGTTCCTATAATATGGTCTTATAAATGTTATAAGTAAAACTAATGAATCATACAGTCTTAGATTAATATCATTTATAATAAGAAGAAAACCGTCAAAAAATCATTGATAAACTCCCAAAATAAGCTCTTACCAGCAATCCCATGGATTTTTGAATACCATAAAAATGTCTCCTTTCGTTTATTGAAAAAGGAATCCAAATAAATGTAATTTGCTGGTTAACTATAACACGATTTTATGTAAATTGCAAGAGTTTTTCTTCTTTTACTCCAAAAAACCTAATATTTCTTAAAAATATAAAAAAACACAGGAATAATCCTGTGTTTTTAAGTGTTTTTAAGTCTTTTTACTCTGAAAGTATCCAAAATTTACTTAAGCCGATATGTTACTACATATAGTATCTCTTCTTCTACATCATCGCCACTACCAAAAGAAATATCAAAAATTTCATACTTATCTTCATCAAAGTTCTCCAAAAACTTAAGATATTTATTATCATCGTTAGTACGATATAAGAAATATCTTCCCGCTTCTGAAGTTTCTTCAAGATGTATAGTTTCATCTATCTGTTTACAACCAGAAAGTAAAAATACCACTAAAATTAAACATACAACCAAAAGTATAATTCGAAGTTTCCGATTCAAAGTTGTTCCCCCTTATAAAAAATTTTAAGTGAAACCTAAATAAATATAATTGCTAGAGCATAATATCACGATTTTTATTTTTTTGCAATAAAAAAATAGCCCCTTAAATATAAGGAGCTATATAAATCAAACTAAAATATTATTTTTCCATTAACTAAAACACGTTTTTTATTGCAGCCAACATTCAACTAAAAATCATAATTTAGAAATCACAAAATAAAAAAGGTTCTTGGCAATCACCAAAAACCTTTTTTTATAAAATTAAATTATTACCAACCTGTTGCTAAGTCTGTAACTCTATATAGAGCTTCGCCTTCAATATTTGGTCTTAAAATACCTAAGTTAAATTTATTTTTAACCCAACCAGTATCTTCTTCATATTCACCATTAGCAGCTGTGAATTCAATAGGATCAACACCTTCTGCTGGCTTTAATTCGTATCTAACTTCGAATGCAACTTCATCTGGTCCTAAATTCTTTTCTTTAAGAGCTTCAATTGTTTGCTCTTCTTCTGCTGTGTAAACTTTTTCAACATAAATTCTAGCATCAAATACTTTTTCGCCATATGCTTCTGCAAGATAATCTTGGAATGCTCTCTTAATTTCTAATTCAGCATCATTTAGTCTATCTTTTAGAGGCATGTTGCTTCCTGCTGTTCCAATTTGTTCATTCTTTGGAACGTTAACTTCTTCTGTTGTTACGTCAGCTGGTTCAACTACTTCACCGCTTTCTTGAACTGGTTCAACAACTTCACCACTTTCTTTAGCTGGCTCAACTGGTTTTTCACCACAAGCAACTAAAGCCATTAAAACTGACAATACTAAAATGCCTAATAAAATCTTTTTCATTTAAAAATCCTCCTTACATGTAAATCATAGATGTTTTATCTATATATCACGACAATTGTAGCACATTGATGCAATTTATTACAATCAAATATGCATTTTTTCATTAATTTGTAACAAAATACTTATTATACTCCTGCATAATTTGAGTCATCAATGCTTATATAGTTTACTGTGCCATTTCCTTCAAAATCTAAGCTAAAGCTAACATAAATATTGCCAAAAATATAATTTATAACATATTCGCTATCTACATCTGGTGTTGTCTTAAATGTATTTCTTACTGTATCTGGAGTATCACCTAATTTAATACCAGCTAATGTAGCTTTACTCTCAGGATAATCAGATCCAGAAATCTTTCCATGATAAATAATTCCATCATGTGTCTCTTCTAGTTCATAGCCATCATAGTAATGAGTAGTAACTTGTTCAGCATCGTTTCCACCACATGGTGTATAAGTTTGAGAAGGTCTTGCTTCAGCTCCTAATTTTTCTTTTACATCTTCAAATCTATCATCCATTTTGAAAGATGCTCCATTTAATTCCATTACTAATTTTTCTAAATCTGCAGGATCAAATGTAGCTACTTCTTCAGTATTATTCTCAATGTTTTCTTCTCCACTTTCTACTTCTACATTAGATATTGCTTCTCCAGATTTATTATCTTCTTGTTTTTTATCTTCGCAAGCGCAAAGAACAACTAAAGAAATCATAAGTAATGCTACTAATAAAAATAATCCTTTTTTCATATTAATTCTCTCCTTTTAAAAAATGTTTTTTATTTGTTATGATGAGATTAGTTCTCAATAGCCATATCATCGATGCTTATATGATTAACTGTACCATCATCATCTTTTATAAAAGTAACGTAAAAATCATCACCTAGTTTTACAGAAATGCTATATTCATCTTCTGTTGATTCACCAACTAAAGCTTTGATTTCATCTACACTCATGCCAATCTTTGCACCACAAGAAAGACTTGCTTTATTGCCATTTAAATAAATATAATTTATCATTCCTTGATAATTTACATCAATTGTTAATCCATCATAATAATAATGAGTAGTTTCTCCTTTTACGAAAGGACCACAAGCTTTTGATGTGTCTGATGGTTTTAATTCTTGACCTAATTCATCTTTGATTTTATCAAAAAACACACCAGTACCAAAATCTACATCATTATAAACTACAGTGAATTTTCCAACTTCTTCTGGTGTTCTTTCTCTGCCTACTACAGCTGAAACATCAGTTGTATCTTTTTCTTCATTATCATTAGCTACTACCACATCACCGCTACCTTGATTATCTTGCTTTTTGTCCTCACATGCACAAAGTGCAAAAATTGATAATGCAATAATTAATGCTAAAAATAATACTTTTTTCATTTTAAAAATCTCCTCTCAAAAATTCTTGTATCGGACGCCATTGGCGTCCATGGCGACTGGTAATCGCCAGTACTTAGAATATAATATTTTCTGCTTTATATGATTTATCTCCAATAATAACTCTAACTATATATTCACCTTTTAATCCATCTTTTGAATTAATAAACATTGAGTATCCTTTTGTGCCTTCTGTTTCTAGTAGCTTATTTTCATGGATTGGAAATGCCTCATAGACAATTGTACCACTATCATTTTTTAATTCAACATATATTCTGCTGTCTTTCATATCAGTTAATTCATCAAGCTCGCCATATACTCTATATGCATATCCTTCATCTTTAAAACCACTTTTTAGAACATCACCACTAGACTCTATATTTGATAATTCTATATTTTCTCTTATAGGAGCATACATGAATGGTGCTGTTGCTATTACCCTATGTAAGTTTCTCTCAACAATTTCATATATAAAATCAGTATTTTTATCTATAGAATTTATATCTGGATTGTCTGTACGCTTGAAATTTGCTTGAGCATAATTATCTATAAAGAATGGTAGTGTTGCTCTTCCAAATGAATCACGAGCCATAAATAATTTCTTGCCATCTTTTATTGTGGTATTTATGGATTTGATATTATCATCGCCTTGTTCTTTATCACTCATAAAGTTTTCAAGTTGAGCTTTTGAATCATTACTTCCACCTCTTACTCCTTCAAATCTAAATGGAGCATATTGTATATCGTAAATATATTGATCATCCATAAATCCGCCAACTGGATATAAAAGCTTATCTAAATCTGCTCGCCATGTCTTTTCAACTTTATATGTTGCATCACTATATGTTTTGTGCTCTTTACCCAAGCTATCCATTATAGCATTATAACCTATCAAAGCTCCTTGATAATTCCAGTGAGAATCCCTTTTATGATAAATACCTTTTTCTTTGTTATCACGCATTACTTTAAGCATATCTACATGAGTAACATCATATTTGTCTAATGCTTTGTTGATTCTTGTTAAATTATTCTCTTCACTTTTTCTTAGGCTACTTGGCATATGTTCTTCGTAAACAGATGCTTTATTTGGCATTGCTACAAAAGTAAAATCACCACTTTTTTGATTAACACTCTCTTCTATCAAAGAAAGAGTAACTGCAACTGAATTAATCTGATCTTCTGTCATTGCATTGCTATTTATATAATCTGCTTTTTCGGTATCATAAAATAGCCAACCATCATTTCCTACCAATACATTTGATGATGGTGCTTTTAGCACTTCTGATTTAATAAAGTTTGAAGCAGATAGCAAAAATGCTCTTAATGGAAGTCGGTCATTAAACCATGATTCAAATTCTGTTGAAAAGTTTATATTAAACTTTCCTTCATCATAATAAACAGGAAGTTTTGTTAATTCTCTTTTTTCTATTTCTGCATCATTTTTTACAAATGGCATAAGAATAAGTGGTAAAAAACAAATAATAACTATTAATAAAATATATATAATTTTAATCTTTTTCATTTTTTAATCTCCTTTCAATTTTTTCGTATCGACGGTCATCGACCTTCGTATCGGCGGTCATCGACCGCCATATGGCGACCAATGGTCGCCGCTTCAAATCATGGCGACCGATGGTCGCCGCTACTAGAATCTGAAGTATATGAAAGGATTATATTTACTTGAGACTAATAGTAAAATACAAATAATGAATACTACAATTGATCCTGCATAAGTTAGTCTATTATATATTTTGTATCCAGCTTTTGTTGAAAGCTTTTCTCTTAATTTTTGATAAATAGGTGTAGCTGCTAAAACTCCTAAAATGAAAGTTATTATGAATAATGGATTTATACATCCTAATACTTCACTATTTACATGTGCTACTCCTTTTGCTCCGCTAAACATATTTGCAATTATTCCAAATCCTTGGCCTAAAGTATCTGCTCTAAACAATACAAATGTAATTACTACAACTAATAATGTATAAACATGTCCAATATATTTAAACCATTTCTTTTGTGTTGGAATTATTTGGTATGTTTCTAATAATTGGAACAAACCATGTATCATCCCCCACACTATAAATGTGAAGTTTGCACCATGCCATAATCCAGTCAAAAAGAATACTATTAATTTATTAATTGTTGTTCTAAATTTTCCTTTTCTATTTCCACCTAATGGAATATATACATATTCTTTAAACCATGTTGAAAGTGAAATATGCCATCTTCTCCAAAAGTCTTGAATGCTTGAAGCGATATATGGGAAGTTGAAGTTTTCTTTAAAATCAAAGCCAAAAATTCTTCCAAGACCAATAGCCATATCACTATAACCACTAAAGTCAAAAAATATCTGAAGCGCGTAGCAAATCGCACCCATCCAAGAAGCAGACATACCAAGCTCTGCTGCTCCAAATTTAAATACTGTATCTGCAACAAATCCCATTTGATTTGCTATTAATACTTTTTTACCAAGTCCAAAAATAAATCTCTTTAATCCTGATACTATTCGATCTATATTAAATTCTCTTTCATTAATTTGTTTAGCAATATCTTCATATCTTACAATAGGTCCTGCTATTAATTGTGGGAAGAATGAAATATATAGTAAAACTGAGAAAAGATTCTTTTGAACATTTTCTTTATTTCTATATACATCTATAACATAGCTCAAACCTTGGAATGTAAAGAAAGAAATTCCTATTGGTAATCTTAATGTAATCACATGAAGTGATAAGCCTGTGATGCTATTAACAATCTCTGTGAAAAAACCAATGTATTTGTAGAAAAATAACAAACCAATATTTACAACTACTGCTATCACACAGGCTAATTTATCATGTTTTGACTTCGAGGCTTGCAAGCCCAAAAAGTAATTAAACACGATTGATATCAACATTATAATTACTGCAACCGGTTCTCCAAAAGCGTAAAAAATAATACTTGCTACTGCTAGTATTATATTTCTTGCTAATTTATTCTTTATAAGTGCATAAAGAGTAAACACTATTGGAAAGAACATGAATAAAAAAACGAGTGAACTAAACGTCATTTAGAATACCTCTTTCCTATTTATTTTTTACTATTGCAAATTATATATGAATCCTCCCCTTAAAACAAGAAATTAGCAAAAAAATGACGACCTGGAATAAATCCAGGCCGTCTTTTCATCTTCACTTTAATCCACTAATTATGAAGACATAGGTCATTGCATTCAGGAGAATCAGCAAAGCTCCTCCGAAAATTGCAATGGAGACTCCGTTATCGTCCGATGCAGCATCGAAGATAACTCCGAATACGAAGCTCGCAATGAGGAACGGGAGCTGCAACGCCGCAAAGAAGAAGATATTCTTCAAGACGTTTTCTGAATAGAAGAATCCCGTCTCCCCATAAAAGATGGCCAGTGCAAAAACCGCCACCAAATAAACAGGGATTGCCACCAAGGGCCAGGGCTTCGCTTCTTCGGGGAGGCAGACCACTAAGGCCACAATACCAATAACTACCCATGTTGTAACTGCGCCGATGACAAGCTGCCAAATAAGATCCATGATGAAATACCTCCAAAATAAAGATTTTTTATTCAATATCTATTATATCATAAGTTAACATAATTATCAATGTTCTCTCCCATTTGTACTTGTTATCTAGGATAAACAACTCAAAAAGCTCGGCAATATATGCCGAGCTTTTATTTGATTATTCTCCATCAATTGGCAGAAAAGAGCTAATCTCTTCAAGGAATATCATTATTCTTTCTTTTTTCATAAGCTTTACAGTCTTTATGATATTGATATCCAGAGTAAGCAAAAAAGATTACTAAAAGAATACCAACCACCCAAAGTAAAATATCCAAAGTATGTTCATTCATAAAGCAAAGTCCTCCTTTATTTATTGAAAAGGATTATATTATTTTCAAATAGTGTTTGCATAATATCACGAATTACTAGTCGAATCAATAGATTTATTAAATCTTTGAGGCCTTTCACCACCAAAGTTTCTAAAATCACCCGAAGGTGGAGTTGGTCTTTCAGCATTTGGATCAAATTCTTGTGGCATTTGCATTCTTCCACCATTTCCTCTGCCACCACCAATCATAGAGTTAGATATGGTTGTTATTTTTTGACCATTAACTGTAATATCTCCACCTGTAAAAGTAACTGTTTTATCATAATCAAATGCAGATTGCGCTGTAATATCAATTGTACCTCCAGTAATTACTAATTCACCATTAGCATCTATAGCATCAGTATCACCAGGTCCCATTTTAATTGTAATATTTCCTCCATTTATTTCTACTTTTGGAGAATATCTTGTAGATTTATTTGAAGCATTTATTCCATCATCAGTTGCATTAATTAATATGTCTCCATCATTAATAATAACATACGTTGCTTCTATTCCTTCAGCTGATGTTATATCAAATGACCCACCATTAATTTCAAGTTTGCCATTTGCTCTTACACCATCATCACTTACATTAATATTAAATGTTCCTCCATTAATAGTTAGTTCAGCAATAGATTCTGGATCATCATCATCTGGATCACATTTTACACCATCTTTAGCTTCTATATTAAATGTTCCGCCATTAATCACCATACTGCCATCTGCAGACAAAGCATTGTTAGCAACTTTTATATTAAAAGTAATATTGTTATCGATTGTAATATTTGAAGTAGCTCCACCTTTAATACCATTCTTACAATTAGAACCATCTATATTTAGTGTGCCATCACCTATTATTTTTAAAGATGCACCTGATTTAACTTTGATACATGCTCCTTCAAAATCTTCATTTGTTTCTTCTGTATTTGCATCTTCTTTATCTACTAAATTGACTGTTCCAATTATTTCAATGGTAGCTTCACTAGATTTATTAATAGCAATTGGAGCTGTTGTAGAACAGGTTAAAGACAAATCTTTTAATATTAATGTTACTCCTGTAACTTCTTTTTTTACTTTTACACTTCCTTCATCGCAAGATCCAGTAATTATATAAACACCTGGTTGATCAATAGTTAATTTTGTCCCCTCTATTTTATAACCATTTTCATCTTCATTAGATGCTATAATACTATTCTCTAAAAATGTAAAAGTATTTGTGCTAGAGCTTTCACTAGAAATAAATGGTTCACTAGAATATGATTCGCTATAGTTTGAACTATTATTTGAATCTATATTTAAAATACTTTTATCTGTGCAACTTATAAGTCCAAAAGAACCAATCGTTATTAATGAAGCCAGTGCAAGCGCTCCTATTCCTTCTAATTTTATTATATTATTTATCATATTTATTTCCTCCAAATCTTTTTTAGGGCACAATCAATTTAAAAATACAAAGGGGGAAATTTAAATATTAATTGTGCCCAAAAATTTACTAAAATCTTTAACGATTTAATGTTATTCTAAAACTTAATTGTGACCAAATTGTGAAAAAAAGCGTAAATTCAAATGAATTTACGCTTTTATATTATTAATTCTTTATATATTTATTTCATCAAAAAAGTATCCTAAAGTTTGAACTAGCTTTTTACTATCATAATACTCTTTTATTTCTTCTTTTTTCATCCATTTAAAATCTCTTACTTCTTTAGTGGTTGCATTATTTAAATCAACTTCTCCGTTGTAATTAAAAAGCCATACATCCATAATATCATTAAACTTGTCACCATGGACTATTTTGCGTATTTTTGAATAAACCAAAATTCCATCATTGGCATTCAAATCAATTCCTAGTTCTTCTTTTACTTCTCTTAATGCACCTTCAATGCTTGTTTCTCCTTGTAGAACTGAGCCTCCTGAGCATTCCCACATCAAAGGACAAGACTTTCTATCTTCTGCTCTTTGAGAAATTAAGAATTCTCCTTTATCATTTTTAATCCAAGTATGTACAACTAAGTGATAAAGATTATCCGGAATCTCATCTCCTCTAATCATCGTTTTACCACTTAAATTTCTATTTTCATCATATAAATCCCATACTTCCATAGTGGAACTCCTTTATTTTTCAAATGTTTCAGAAACTTTTTCTAATAGATTTCTTATTTCTAAGTGCTGTGGACAAACGCCCTCACACATTCCACATTTTATACATTCAGAAGCTTTACCATGACCATCACTTGTATGAACATTATAATACATTCCTGCATTCCAATCTTTATATTGCACATGTGCATTATAGCAAGCAAATAAGTCTGGAATTTGAATTTTCATTGGGCATCCTTCCGTACAGTATCTACAAGCTGTACATGGAATTCCTCCCATAGTTCTAAGAATAGTTCCCGCTTTTAATGCAGCTTCCATTTCATTTTCATCTAATGGCTTAAAATCTTTCATATAATCTACGTTATCTTTTAATTGCTCAAAATTACTCATTCCCGAAAGAACTTTATATACTCCATCAAATGATGCAGCAAATCTAACTGCATAACTTGCATAACTTAAATTTTGATTTAATTCATCAAATACTTTCTTTGCTTCATCAGGTAAGTTAACTAATCCTCCACCTTTTACTGGCTCCATTATTAGTACTGGCTTATCAAATTTTCTGCATACTTCGTACACTCTTCTAGATTGTACACTTGCAGATTCATAATCAGAATAATTAAATTGAATTTGTACAATCTCAATTTCAGGATGTTCTCCTAAAATCTGTTCCAACATTTCAGCACTATCGTGGAAGGAAATACCCAAATGCTTAATTAATCCTTCTTCTTTTAACTTGACACATTCTGCATACGCATTTGTATTTTGAAAATGACCATAGTTATTTCTATCTTGCGCATGCATTAAATAATAATCAAAATACTCTACTCCGCACCATTCTAATTGATTTAATAAAAATGGTTTAATATCTTCTCTGGTTTTAAAATAAGGTGCTGTTAATTTATTAGTTAATACATAACTTTCTCTAGGATATCTTTTAGCTAAGCATTCTCTTACTGCAATTTCACTTTTACCACCTATATATCCATGGGCTGTATCAAAATAATTAAAGCCTTGCTCCATATAATAATCAATCATTTTGTTAAATTCATCATAGTCAACTTCATCGCCCTTCATAGGCAATCTCATACATCCAAATCCTAATTTTTTCTCCATTCGAGTCATCTCCTTTTTTCGTGGAAATTATATCAAATTTATAATATGATTAAAATCCTTTTCAAAATAAAAAAGTCCCATATTGAATATTATTTTTATAGTTCTTTATAATAGTAATTAACATAAACTTTAATTGGTTTATCTCCCTCATGCTCTGGTAAATATTCGTCAATTGCAGTCTTGATATAATTTGTAAATCCAAAATGAAAATATATCTGAATATTTCGTATTTCACAAGGCTCTACTCCAATTGATGCTTTTTTATATCCTCTATTTTTTAAATCATCAATCATATAGTTATATAAACTTGAAAAATATCCTTTGCCTTCATATTCTTTATCACATCTAAAAGCATTTAAGTATGCCATGTCATCAGATATCAAATCTTTCACATCTTTAATGTAATTACAATTTTTATCTATATGTGCACAACACTCACAAATTATATTATCATTTAGTACTCCATAATATTGGATCATCGTGCCATTTTCATAGTATTCTAACGTTCGTTTTTTATAGCCTTTCCACGAGTCATCTCCTGGATGTCTAGCTATTAAATTATCCCATCTTTTTATAATTTCATCTTTTGTAGCTATTTTACAAATAAAGCTTTCCATTTTAATTCTCCAAAAACTATACTTTATACTTTAAAAGCATTTCTTTATCTTTTTCACTTATTCTAAAGCTATCTCTACATTTTGAAATTGTTTTATTTATTGTAAAATCATTTAAATGATGATGCTTTAAATACTCTACAAATTCTTTACGGCTTTTAATCATAAGTTCACAACAAAGCCATGCTACAGCCATGTTCACGTAGTATTCTTTTTCTTTATACAACGTATCAATGATATTAAGTACTTCTGCTACATACTCACCTTTTGTAAAAGAAAATAATATTCTTACTCCTACTCTTCTTTTAAAAGGATCTTTTTCTTTTAGATACGATTTAGATAATTTAAAATATTCTTTTTCTTGGCCTTTAACTTTAAAATTAAATGTATCAACAGTTGACCAATTATCCATATATAAGCTATCTATATACTTTTTCTTTATATCGATTTCTTTTATATAGTTTATTAGATAAGCTGATACCATTGTATTCTCAAAATACTTAAAATCATTCTTTTCTAAAAAGTCGATAAAATTTCCTTCATGAATTTTCTTAGCAATTTCTTTACAATCCGGGCAAGTAAGTCCAAGATTTTTCATATTTGTATTTACTACTCTTTTTTGAAAATCAATTTTATCTAGTCTTTTTATACTTTCTAAGTATTTATTAAACTCTTGTATATCTTGTTTTGTCCATTTTTCTTTTATTAAATCCATTTACATACCACTCCAAATTTTAAATAGATTCTTCTTTTTTGGATTACATCAAATGTTTGAGGATATCTGGAAATTAGCCATGCCATCCCAACTCTTTTTTGCATTTCCAAATGTGCACTGCCATGGTTCATCATATCATAATACTCATTAACTGAATAATCATCAAATCCTCCTCTATAAAGGATTCCTTCCATCTTCCTTTTGGATTCATTATCTGGTGCATATTTTAATAATACTTCGCACAAATTTTTATAACTTTGTACATTAAATTCATCTGGCGAATAATTACTATATTCATAAACAAATTCTCTCATGCTTTTACCTTTCATTCGTAAAAATAGGTGAGGATTAATTCTAAATCCTCACCCTTTATTTTACTTTATAGAACTACTTTTTGGCAACTATTCCATAGTATCTTCTTAACAATAATATGCCTTTTTCATATGTGTTTTTAGCTATATATTCATCTAGTTTTTCCTCATCTAATTCCTTTAAATGATAGTCTTTAAAACCATCTTCATCTTCTTCAGAGAATTCATCTAGAATAGGAACTTTTAAAAGAAATTTGTATAGTAATTCCTTGTTTTTGAAATACTCTCTTTCATGAATTGGAACTAATTCAACATCTTTAAAGCCCGCATCTAAAACCGCTTCATAGTCTATTATGCTTATTGGTTTTATATCGTCATAAGCTTGTCCTTTACCATAGATTCTTTTTAACATGTGACAGTCGTATTTATCTACTCCTCTTATAATTAAATATCCGCCTGGCTTTAATACTTCATAGATTTGTTTTGGATCTGTCACTGTGTGTCTTGCAGTTACAACATCGTAGTACTCTTTTGGTACATCCATTTTTAGATTGTTCATTATTCTAAAAGACACATTCTTTCTTCCACTTTTTTCTAAATTTTTCTTAGCAGTTTCTATCATACCTTGTGACAAATCTGTTCCTAAGATTTCTTTCACATTTTGTGGAAACTTAGTTAAAACTTTTTCTCCTCCACCCGTGCCTAAGTCTAGAATCTTAGATTCTTCATTTGTTATGTTTTTTAAAATTTCAAACATGTCCCATTTTGTGTAATTTTCAGAATAAATTTGGAATTCATCAAAACTCCAATTCTTTATTTGTTCGTAATATTCTTTTTCTGCAACTTTTGCCATTTTTATTCCTCCATTTTAATTATTTTTGTGGTTTAAGTTTTTTGAAATAAAAAAGAACCTCCTTTCATGAACAGCAAAACAAACCACAGATTTTTGCCTGTAGTATTTTTGTCATTCATGAGGAGATTCTAAGGTTCTCATCATTATTAACCCTAAGCTTTTAGACTTAATTGGTAATAGAACGCGAATAACTAATTGAACTATTACAAAATGTATTATATCATGCATTTAAATATTTGTCAAAAAAATAAGCAAAGAGGAGGTCTCTTTGCTTATTAATAATTCTTTATTCTTGCTTCTTTTTCTTTGAAAGAACCATGATTAATACAATTGCCACAACTATTACTACAACTAGTGCAATGCATAATGCTGGTCTGTATCTAAACCATGCAATTATAATTACTAATAATGAATGAATAATTGCTAACAAGAAAGAAATAACGCCTAATATTCCGCCAACAACATTTCCTAGTATTGGAACTTTTGAAGATAATCTAGAAATAGGACCTGTTATAGATAAATAACCAAATAGTATTAATAAAGCACCTATTCCTCTTAATATCCACTTAAGCATATTATTTTCATTTTCTTGATTTTGAATTAATTCTTTGCTAGATAATATTCCTTTATCTACTCTATTTATATGTACATCTGTTTCAGAAACAAAATCTTTAAATGAATTTCCAGCTGTAACTGCAAGCACGCTTGCTTCTATCCAATCGTTATACTTCCAACTAATTCTAATATCTCCAATTTGAGGTTTTTCAACATTTGAAGAATTAGTTAAATAATTTCCTTGTATTGAATAACCAACCATTGCAATTTCTCTTGGAACATCATATGCGGCTTCTGTAGCTAAATACTTTATTTGATCATTTGATAAGCTATATGCTCCAACTTTTACATTGTTTGCTAAAAACTCTTTTGATTTGTATGGCATAGAGCTAGGATTTTTATGAGTTTGACCCGTATATTCTGTAAGAGCAAGTTCGTTTTCTGACCAAGTTTGAGAATATGAATATTGTCTATGACCATTATCATCTGTCTCTTCTTTTTCTTCCCATTGATACATCTCAACTACTCTTTTAAGTCTTGCAGTTTTTATAGCTACATTAAATTCTTCATCATTTAATGGTTCATCTTCTACAACAAATTTGCCATTTGTTGCAACTAATTTTCCATCATTTTCAGGAAGAACTTGTTCACTAGCAATCTCAATTACTTCTTTTTCCATTTGGCTTATAGTTTTAATATTTCTAACATTGTTTCCTTCGTTCCACCAAAGTAAAATCGTACCAATTAATAGTAATAGCAAGCCTCCAACTATGCCGCCACCTTTTTTATTGTTATTATTTGAATTTCCAAAATTTATTTCCATATTTATCCCCCTTAAATTTGGATTGTTTCTATAAATTATTTTATCAATTAATGAATATTTTGCAAACAAAAAAGTCGAAGATAATTCTTCGACTTTTTACTTTTAAATTTTCTATTAATAGCCTAAACTTTCTAACGCATTATTAACTGCATCTTTATTAGCAGAATTTGTGTTAACAAAGATAAATGTATTATCTATTCTAGATACTACCCAATATTCTCCTCCGCTATCTTGTGTTACTCTTTCATAGTTTTGACCTGTAAGAGAAGTAGACATACTGTTTGATGTTTTTGCATTTTCCATTTTGGTTTTGTTGGTAATAAATGATCCTTGTGCAGCTTCATTAGAGTATTGCTCATAGAATTCAATTTGATATGAACGAGTACTATCTAATGCTATATAGACTTTATTAACCAAACTAGAATCAAATTGGTTCGTTGCATCTACAATAGAATAACCCAATCCTTCCATTCTTGTTTTAAATGTTTCGGCGTCTATAGATGTTTTAGTTAAATCAATACATCCTGTTAAAAGAGCCAATCCAAAAAGTACTACTAATGCTATTAAACATATCCTTCTAGTATTCATACTAATTCCTCCTTTGTAAAAATATATCTTTAATCTATACTATTCTTTCTAAATATACATAATATTATAGCATCTAGCAGTGATGTTTACAATAATAAAAATTATGTGTACCTTAAAAGGCTAATTTCCGTAGCAAAGAAAATTTTTTATAAAAAAATAATAGGTAACCAACAATAATTGTTAATTACCTACGGAAATCACCACTTTGCCAAGTTTTGCTAAATTGTTCCAAAAACATCTCCAAGTGAAGTATTAATCACCAGATTTGCTATATTATCATATGGTGTTTTATCTCTATTTATTAAAATCAAATTCTTTCCTTTAAAATATCTTATTAATCCACTTGCTGGATAAACTGTTAATGATGTTCCAGCTACAATTAAAGTCTCTGCATTTTTTATTGCATTAATTGCACCAGTTACTATATCATCATCTAATCCTTCTTCGTAGAGTACAACATCAGGTTTGATTGTTCCTCCACATTCTTCGCAAATTGGAACATAACTATTTTCATCTTTAGTAAGTGATCTATCAAATATCTTTTCTGGTCCATAATACTTTTTACAACGAGTACAATAATATCTATAAATACTTCCGTGAAGTTCATATACTTTGTTTGATCCTGCTTTTTGATGAAGTCCATCTATATTTTGTGTAACTACTGCTTTTAGTTTTCCTTCTTTTTCAAGTTCAGCAAGTTTTAAATGAGTAATATTTGGCTCATAATTTATAGCATTTAATTTATCTATATAAAATTTATAAAAGTCTTCTGTTTTATTTACAAAGAATGTATGGCTTAACATTGTTTCTGGTGGATAATCATATTTTTGATTGTAAAGACCATCTTTACTTCTAAAGTCTGGAATTCCGCTTTCGGTAGAAACCCCCGCTCCTCCAAAGAAAACTATGTTATTACTTTCATCTACTATTCTTTTAAATTCTTCTATTTTCTCTTCTAGTTCCATATTATATAATCCTTTTTATTATTATTTCTTATTTTTTTATTCACTTTTATTTTTATTTATATCTAAATAATTATTCATAAATTATTATATATTTATAATGCTAAATAAAACAACAATACCTACAAAAAATCTTTGTTAATTAAAAAAGGTAGAGCACTGCTCTACCTAAAATATAAAAAGTTAATAACCAACTTTTCCATCTAATGTGTCATCATTGTCGACAAACTCTTCAACTAAAATATGTCTGTAACTATTTTTATTATCTCTTACATAGATGTCTCTAATTCCTGCATTGATAATCATTCTTTTGCACAAAGTACAAGGGCTAGAGTTTTCAACATATGAACCATCTTGTGCATTTTTTCCGCAAAGATATAATGTAGAGCCAATCATCTTGCTTCTTTCCACACTAATAATAGCATTTTGCTCAGCATGAACACTTCTACAAAGTTCATATCTTTCTCCTCTTGGAACTTTAAGCTTTTCTCTTAAGCACATTCCAAGTTCATCACAGTTTTTTCTGCCTCTTGGAGCACCATTATAACCAGTACCGATTATTTCATCATTTTTAACAAGTACTGCTCCAAAGCATCTTCTAATACAAGTTGAACGTTCCAAAGTACTTTCTGCAATGTCTAAATAGTAGTTGATTTTGTCAATTCTACCCATTTAACACACACCTTTCTAAGCTTTTTTTATATAATATATTTTTACTGGTAATTTGTCTATAAAAATTATAATTTTGCTATTTTTTATTGTAGATTTATGTGATATAATCGCTAAAAATCATGAAAGGAGAGTCTAGTTATGAGCAAGACTATTTTCGAAGGCGCTGGCGTTGCTATAATTACTCCATTTGTCGAAAATGGCACTATTGACTATGACCGGTTTGGTGAGCTGATTGATTACCAAATTGATAATGACACTGATGCAATTATTGTGTGTGGTACTACTGGTGAATCTTCTACTATGAATGACTTTGAGCATATTAATGCTATTAATTATGCTGTTGAACGTGTAAATGGACGAGTTCCTGTTATAGCAGGAACAGGAAGTAACGACACTAGCTACGCTATAAACCTTTCAAAAAAGGCCGAACTTTTGGGTGTAGATGCTGTTCTTCTTGTAACTCCTTACTATAATAAAACTACTCAAAGAGGGCTCGTTGAGCACTTTTCAAAAATTGCTGCTGCTATCAATATTCCTATCATTCTTTACAACATTCCTGGACGTACTGGTATGAATATTGATGTTAGCACTATGGAAAAACTATCTAATGTAGAAAATATTGTTGCTATTAAAGAAGCAAGCGGTAACATTAGTTATACGGCTAAACTGATGAGTGCATGTAGAGATCGATTCGATGTTTATAGCGGAAACGATGATATGATTCTTCCTATAATGTCGCTTGGTGGCAAAGGCGTTATATCTGTGCTTTCTCACATTATTCCTAAAGAAACTCATAGAATGGTTCAGCTTTGTTTAGAGAATAATTTTAAAGAAGCAACTGATATTCAGCTTAATTTCCTCGATTTGATAAATGCACTCTTTTGTGAAGTTAACCCTATTCCTGTAAAAGCTGCTCTTAATATCATGGGATGGAATGTTGGAAGATGTAGACTTCCTCTTTCTGAATTGTCTGACGAAAATTATCTCAAGATGAAAAGTATCTTGTGGTCTCATGGACTCATTAAATAACAAAGATTCACAATTAAAAAACGGAGAATTTTTATTCTCCGTTTTTTATTATATAAAATATTTTCAATAACAAACTAAATCATTATTTAGCAAATTTTTCTGCGCTTCTTACTGAGATTAATAATGATTGTTCTCTTGTAGCATTTCCAAGAACTCCAAATTTATTATCGCCCATACCTTTGATTATTTCGATATTTGACATGTAATAAATTGAATCTTTACCCCAGCTATGCATTTCTGCATCATCATCG
>JAFWVJ010000021.1 GCA_017518295.1 Clostridia bacterium | reverse complement strand
TCTTGGTTTTATTTGTACTTTAATAGTACGATAAAGTTTCTAATTGTTTCTTTTTTGGCAATCAATGATTGCCGCTACGAAACATTACGCTTGGTTTTCTCTTACTCTCATTGTTTACTTTTCAATGTGCTTTTTGGCGATCAATAATCGCCGCTACATGCTGTAATTCGTGGGGTTTTAGCAACCTTTAAATTACTTTTAAATTTTAGATTTTATATCTAAAATTTTGCAAGCAGCTTATGTATTATACTTTTTATTTAAGATGATGTCAACATTTTTCAAAAATATTTTTAAATATTTTTGAAAAAATTTATCATCAAAAATAATGCAAAAAATTAACACTTAAAAAAGTATCTTTTTTAGTGTGTCGACATTTATTTTAACATCCTATTTATAGCATTGTCAACAATATTTTTTCTTTATTTTCAAAGAATCATTTTTGTCTTTTTTAAGTGAAACATTTTTATTGCGGATTGTAAAAATACAATCCGCAATAAAAAAACAAATTCTAGCAAAACATAGTATTAGTCATCGTTGTAATCTATTTTTTTATAACCTTTTTCTTTTAGAAACAATGGAACATCTAAGCTGCTATCTCTATCTCCACCAAAAGAATCTCTACCAAATTTTCTAGGAGGTTTTTGTCCTAAATCACCTAATCTATTTATGAACTCTCCTGCTGTTGATCTAGGAATTCTTTCTTTATCAAATCCAGTTGCAATTACTGTAACAGATATTTCATCTCCCATAGCTTCATCAATAACTACACCAAATATAATATTAGCATCTGGATCTATACTCTTTTGAACAAGTTCGCATGCGGTATTAACTTCAAACATACCTAGGTCATTACCACCTGTAATATTTAGAAGAACTCCTCTTGCACCTTCAATTGATGATTCAAGAAGTGGACTATTAATAGCTGCTTTAGCTGCTTCTTCAGCTCTATTTTCACCAGAAGCTCTACCAATACCCATGTGAGCCATTCCTGTATCATACATAATTGTCTTAACATCTGCAAAGTCAAGATTTACAAGACCTATTCCAGTAATTAAATCCGAAATACCTTGAACACCTTGTCTTAATACTTCATCAGACATTGTGAAGGCTTCAATCATAGAAGTTTTTCTTTCTGCACTTTGAAGCAATCTATCATTTGGAATAACAATTAAAGCATCAACTTTATCTTTTAAACTAGCTATTCCTCTTTCTGCACTTTGCATTCTTTTCTTGCCTTCAAAGCTAAATGGTTTTGTAACAACAGCTACAGTAAGCGCTCCTAATTCTTTTGCTATTTGAGCTACGATTGGAGCAGCACCTGTACCAGTGCCACCACCCATACCAGAAGTAACAAACACCATGTCAGATCCTTTTAAAGAGTTTGCAATCTCTTCTCTAGATTCTTCAGCTGACTTTTCACCAATTAATGGATCACTTCCAGCTCCAAGTCCTCTAGTAATCTTTTCTCCTATTTGGATTTTTGTTCCTGCTTTTGATACTCCCAAAGCTTGTCTATCTGTATTTACTACAACAAACTCTACTCCAGAAATGCCTATTTCAACCATTCTGTTTACTGCATTATTTCCTGCGCCGCCTACACCTACTACCTTTATTTTTGCCATACCATCGAACATTGGCTCATCATCATTTTTATAATTTCTTACATTAGAATCTTCGTACACCCTACTAATCCTCCTACTTCTTATTTTTCTTGAAAGCACTAGAAAATGCTTTCTTTAAATTTTTCATAGTAGAACCTAAAATCGATTGCTCTTCATCCTCTTGTATTTTACTTCCAATATTTTTTGTATATTTAATATTAGAAATATATTTAACTATTCCATAACTTGTTACACACGTTGGTTTAATTAAATTTGCTGTTTTAGCATTTCCAAATCTAACACCAACCTTAAGAATTTCTTCTACCGTTTTTTCAATTTTATTGATACCAGAAAATCCTATTCCTGAAATAACACAAGAACGAATTTCTTTACTTAATCTATTGTTGTAAAGATTGTTTTCTATAACAGAAATAACATCTTTTATTCTCGTTTCCATTATTTCAACTAATTCACTGCATCTTACAGAACTATTTCTAATATCTTCGCCAGTATAAGAACTAAGCTTGATACTATAATCGTGTTCTATATATTTTCTATCAGATAAACCATATTGCTTCTTAAGTTTTATCGCTTCGTCTGATGATATCTCAAGAGCTGATGCAATGTCGTTTGTAATTGTATCTCCACCTGCTGGCAACGAATCAGTATATATGACACTCTTATTTTTAAAAATAGAAATATCAATATTACTATCGCCAACGTCTAATAGTAAAACTCCATCTTGAAGTTCTTTTTCTTCTAACACAATATCTTTTATTGCAAAACCATTTAATACAATTCCGTCTATACTAAGCCCTGCTTTTTGCATGGCTAAACTAATCATTTTAACTATATCTTTTTTTGCTACTAGTATATCTAAGTCTGCCGAAAGTGTCTTTGTATAAATACCTATTGGATCATCAGTGACTTTTGTATCTGTTACAAATTTTGTAGGAACTATATCAATTATTTGATAATCATAAGGAAGTTCCGAAGATGCAGCACCTTTAATAATATCATCTATGTTTTCTTGACTAACTCCTGCATATTTGTCTTCAAGTTCAACACTATATTTTGTACTATATGTATCAACGTATTTTCCAATGATGTTTACATACGCTGATTTAATAACAAAATCATATTGCTTTTCTATGTCACCAATTGCAAATCTGATTGCTCTTGCAATCGCATCTGTGCTTTCATACTTACCTTTTTTAAAACCATCACATTCACAACTTGCCGAATTTAAGATTTCAACTTGATTGAATTTATTGATTTGGCCTAAACAACAACACACTCTCGAGGTCCCGATATCTATACCAACTATTAAGTCCCCGATGGCCACTAAAATAGCACCCCCTAAACCTTGAAAACTTGCTAGGAAACTCTATTTTCCTTCGTAATAAAGAATAGTATATATGTTTTTAAAAGTCAATAAATTATTACAATTTTATTACGATAAAATTACACAAAAATTACGCTATCTTTCAAGCAAGATAGCGTAATCATTTTGGTAATATTTTATGTCTATTTTGTTTCGTTTTTTGATGTTTGTTTTGATTCATATTTATTGATCAATTCTCTTCTAATTGAAGAGAAGTTTGAAAAGATTCTAGTAACAAAAACAAATATAGCAGCTAAGAAAATGTTAACGTCTAAATTGTCACCAAGTAATGTCAAACCAATTGCTATTACTATATTTACAAAGAATCCTGAAACAAATATTTTCATGTTGAATGTCTTTTTTATGCTAGCATTTAAAGCACCCATGATGCTATCGAACGCAGCTACTATAGCTATTGCAGAATACCTAGCAAATTCGTAAGGAATAACTGGTGCCCATAGTCCAACAGCAATACCTAACAAACAAGCCATAATGATAACAACCATTATTCCTTCACCTCCTCTGCATCAACAGAAGTGGCATACTTAAATTCAATAACTTTATCGAACTTTGGTATAACTATTAAATCTGATTTTTCAATTATAACATCTATATTCGCTTGCGCAATTTGATCAACAATACCGCCTCTTAGCTTAAGCGAACTTGCCAATGTTTCCGGAGCACCTATAGCAGATATTTTAAATGGAGCTGTTAATCTTATTCCATTAATTTGAATTACTGGACCTACACATCTAATCTCGGTATTTGCAGTAATCCTTTGTCCATTTATTGATATTGCTTCACTTCCAGCTGCTCTTAATTCATTTATAACAAGTAAAATATCTGAATCATGTATAACAAAAACGTTCGGATCATAATAACCAGCATCTGCTGCAATTTGATTTATAGCTCTTGTATCGTCTAATGTTACTATAACTCCAGATCCTTTAAGCTCTGTAAGACCTGCTAAAACCTGCAAATCTTCGATTTCATCATTTAATATTTTTATTGTTGAGTCAGTCTTTGATGCTGCATTTTTGTAATCATTTATTTTTGATTCCAAATCAGATACCTTATATGAAATCGACTCATACATATCTTTCCATTCATTGATTTCATCACGTAATTCATTTTCATTTTTTAATCTTGTAATTTCTGTATTACTCTTGCTAATTGTTCTTACTTGTAAAGTAATCAAAAAACAAGTAACAAAAGCTATTAATGAAATTATTGGAATGTATGCATTTTTCAAAAACATCACCGCCTAAAACACACTTTATTCTCTATTTAATACACTTTTTTCATAATAATTTTCTGCGCTCATATCAAGATGTCCTTTATAGCTTTTAGAAATTGCTTTATTCAAAGTAGCATTCAAGTAAATAAGTTTGTCACTTGCTTGCTCTTTTTTTAAAGTTCCATAATTAACGTCAATGTCTACACCTTCTAGGTACAACTTCATGTCTTCAGCATCTTCAAATTCTATTCTTGATATCTTATATTCAAAGCCAACGACTTGAGCTGTTTGTAAAAGATATACAGCGTTATTATATTTGATAATGTCTGTACCTTCAAGTCCTTCACCAAGATTATATTGGTTATTTAAATTTAGCTCAACAACACCAATATAATCAAACGCTTTTTCACTATTTTCTTCTAATATATATCCATTTTTATCCATTGATAAATATACATCGCCACTTATAAGTAAGATGTAAGGCTCTCTTTCAGTATATTTAACATTAAGCGTATCTGGGAAAACCCTTTCTACTTTAGCTTCATTAACATATGGATTCTTTTCTATGCTATTTTCTAAAAATGCAGTATCTATTAAAAATATATTTTTATCTTTTTCCTTTATAACTAAACTATAAATGTCTCCTGATGAAACATTAATTCCATTTTGAACAATTACTTTTTCTACGCAAAACATATCCGAATTAATCGCCCAAATGCTAACACCAACCACAATTAAAATCAAAAGCGTTAGAATAATTGAAAAAATATGTCTTGGTCTCTTTTCTTGTTCTTTAACATCTTCTTTATCTTTTTTATTAGCATTTTCTTTTATGCTCTTTTCTGCTAAAGCTGCTCCTTCTAGACCTACCAAAGGAATAGTAAATTCCATATCGCCTGCTTTTTTGTTTGCAAACCCTTGGGCAAACTCTGTTTGTATTTCTTCAAGTTCATTTTTAGAACCATCTTTTTCAACGTCATATACAACTTTGCTTTTTTCAACTTTAGGTTCTTCTTTCTTTTTCTTGCCCCACATATTTTTCACCACCAAACGATATTTTATCATGTATCTTTTTAAAATGCATCAAAAAAATACTCCTTATATTCTTTTGACTTTGCTAACTTTATCTCTAACATATTTTTCAAGCTTTTCCATAAATTCTTCAGGCTTTATCTCTTTAGTTGCAACCATTTCTAGACCTTTTTCCCAAGAAGCAGTAAGTTCAGGATTTAACATATCTTGCATTGTATATCTCACAACTTTATATACTAAATCACCTTTATTAGTTGGAGTTAGTATTTGTGTTTTATTATTGATATCTATATAGCCTATTCTATTTAATTTCTTTATAATCTCAGCTCTCGTTGCAGAAGTACCTATTCCACTTCCTTTTATTTGCTCTCTCAATCTTTCATCTTCTATTAGCTTACCTGCATTTTCCATAGCTAAAATAATAGATCCAGAAGAGTATCTAGAAGGAGGTGTAGTCTCGCCCTCTTTAGTTTCAAAATTATCAATATTTAATTTTTGTCCTTTTTTAATTCTCTTAATTAAGTCAGCATTAGAAGGACTTTCTTCTTCCTCACTTTCAGCTCCAATTTCCGCATCTTTATCTTGCTTTTTCTTATCATCTTTATACAAAACTAAATATCCCAAATCCGTACATATCTTGCTATTTGCAAAGAATTTTTCTTCTGCTATTTCTATTGTTAAAGCTAATTTTGTATATTCAGCTGGTGGAAAGAATATGCTTAAAAATCTCTTACATATTAGAATATAAACCTTTTGATGAAGTTCCGAGACTTTTGAGTAATTTTCTAAACCTTGTCCTGTAGGAATAATTGCATAGTGATCTGTAATCTTGCTATCATTTACATACTTAGACTTAACTATATTGGTGCTATATTTCTTTTCTTTCATTATATTAATAGCATTAATCACTTCTTCGCTTTCTTTAAATCTAGCTAAGCCATTTAAATTTTTCGTAATTTCTTTTGCAACAGCTGTAGATAAAACTCTTGCATCTGTTCTAGGATAAGTAACTAGTTTCTTTTCATATAATTCTTGAATTACTTCTAGAGTCTTATCTGGTGATATTTTAAACTTTTTACTACAATCATTTTGGATTTCGGCCAAATTATATAAAAGAGGTGCATTTTCTTTTTGAGTCTTTTTAGAGCTTTCTAAAACTACTGCTTCACTATTTGAATCATGAATATAGTTTATAAAGCTTTTAGCATCATCTTCAATTTTGAAACCATTATCATTATATAGATTATTAGTATCTATTGCTTTTTGTAAAGCAGGGCATATTGGAAGTTTTCTTTCATTATTGTCTATATACTTCCATTCGGCATTTAGTCCTTCATTAAACTTTACTTGAACTTTGTAAAATTTCGTTTTAACAAAATTCTTTATTTCATTTTCCCTATCTACAATCATTCCTAAAACACATGTCATTACTCTACCAATTGAGATAGATGTCTTTTCTTCGCCGTTTAGCTCGGCAACTTTTTTGCCATAAGAAAGAGTAAGTAATCTAGAAAAATTAATTCCAATTAAATAGTCTTCTTTTGCTCTTAAATAAGCAGAATCTGCTAATGCATCATAATATGACAAATCTTTTGCTTCTTTAATTCCACGAATTATTTCTTCTTCTGTCTGAGAATCAATCCATACTCTTTTTTTATTTTTGCCGAGTAACACCAATCATACTATCTACAAGCCTATAAATATACTCTCCCTCACGTCCAGAGTCAGTGCATACATAGATTGTATCAACATCATCTCGAGTTAAGATTTCTTTTATAGTATCAAATTGTGCTTTAACATTTGGTATTACTTCATACTTCCATTCATTAGGAATAAATGGGAGCGTATCATAGCGCCAAAACTTAAGATTTTCATCATAAACTTCTGGGTAACTCATCGTAACTAAATGACCTACACACCATGTAACTATATAATTCTCTGATTCAATATAACCATTTTTTCTTTGTCCATTAACTTTTAAAACCTTTGCAAACTCTTGAGCTACAGATGGTTTTTCGGCGATAATTACGCTCTTTGGCACTAGATGTCTCACCTCTAATCTTTTTAGCTTTTATTTTTTTCTACTATATTATATATTTCTTCTTTGATTCTTCCGATTGGATTATCAATTTTAAGTTTTTTACTATTTGCTGCCATTTCTTCCAATTGTTCATCGTTTAAAATAATATCATTTATTCTCTCTATCAACAATTTAGTATTTAAATCTTTTTCTTCAATTATTATAGCAGCATTCACATTTTCTAAAGTCTTTGCATTAAAAAACTGATGATTTTCTGCAGCATATGGAAATGGAATTAATATTGATGCAACTCCAACTTCTGCAATTTCAGTACATGTAAGTGCTCCGCTTCTACATATCACCAAATCAGATGCTTTCATTACCTCTTCCATATTGTAAATGAATTTTTTTACAATTATAGGATGCTTTCTATCAATCAAATTAGAATCTATAGTTTTTATATCTTTGTTAATACCTTCTTTTGAAGAAGTAAATGTAAGTGAACCGTTAATATCACCTAATATTTTATATAAAAGAATTTCATCTTCATTTTCTTCTATTTCATATTTATCATTAGATCTTTTTAATTCATTTGCTATTTCATTAAAATGTTTTGGTCCAGTCGCATATATAACTGTATATTCTCCAAAAAGTTTTTGATCAATTATAGAAAGAATAGTTTCATTTATTTTTTTAGCTCCTTGACTTCCTCCAAATATAAGAAGTATCTTTCCTTCTATATCTATCTTATCTTTAGCCTCTTGTTTAGTTAAACTATTTAATCCCATTTTATTTGGATTTCCAGTAACTACTATATTGCCTTTTTTTAACCTATTCTTTGCTTCTTCAAAACCAACAGCAACTTCATTTACTCTTTTTGCCATTAAAGAAGTGGTCTTACCAGGTAAAGCATTACTTTCATGAATCAAAGAAGGAATTTTTATTTTATTTGCGGCCATTAAAAGCGGTGCTGTAACATAACCACCAGTACCAATACACATATCTGGTTTTTCTTCTTCAATTATTTTAATACATTCTTTAATTCCTTTATTTAAATCATTTATTGCTTTTAGCTTATTTACTAAACCTGATTTTAAACCAGATGCATGTATATATTTAATATCAAATCCTGCATTAGGTACAAGATCTTTTTCCATACCATTTTCCGTACCTATGAAAATTACTTCTTCACCATTTTCTTTTAATGCTTTAGCAATAGCAATACCAGGTGTAATATGTCCTCCTGTACCTCCAGCTGCAATCAAAAACTTCATCTTTTATCACCTTCTCTTTTTGATTTCATATGTATTATAACATATATATTTTTCCAATAAAACGCAAAAAAATCCCCTTGCACTTAATAAGTGCAAGGGGGTCGTTTAGTAATTAGTGCTTGGGCTGATGCCAGAGCGCACCGTAGAGATTCACTCTGAAGTCAGCACTGGGTCGGCTACCATCATCGGCTTTCACATAGTGATAAAGCCACGGCCGGGAACCATCGGCAGGCATCTTCAGGCTGACGCTCTTCTTCCAGCGCACATGCGTCAGAAGCAGCTTTCCGCCTTCGTAGATGGCGTAGCAGTCATCCGCGAACTGGAATCCATCTTTCCGGGAGCCATACTTTTCCAGGAAGTTCCCGATCAGCATCTGCTGAACAGTGATACCGCCATTGGAATCCATATGGGCAACCAGATCATCCAGCGTGGTCAGAGACACATTCTGGAAATCCAGCTCATTGAAGAAATCCTGAAGCCTGAGCCCCTGATTATCCTTGTTCAGGATAATGCGAAGAACGAGAGCTTCAGCGTCATCAGCGCGATTCTGATCCTTTTCCAGCACGATAGTGTAGCTGGGAGTCAGCAGAATAGCATTCGGCCGAATCGCATTGATACGGTAATTGCACACCGCATCGTTGGTGACATACACGCGGGTCTTGGGAAGTTCTTCCTTCTTGATCTTCTTGGTGATGAACATATCAACGTTCTTGGCGAACGCGTTGTATGCCTTCTCATCCGCGAAAACCATCTTGAAGGTAGCTTCCTGGGAACCGCCTTCCTGGCGCTGCTTCTCGATCACCTGCATCAGCCGGTTCTTCTCATCTTCAGGTGTCTTCACCTTTTCGATAGGCTGGGTAGCAGGAGTGTTCTTCCCGATCAGTTCAGAAATGGTAAGGGTTGATTTCTTCATAGTATTATACCTCTCTTTCATAGTCAAAAAGTCTCTCGTTGTAGTAAACAGTGTTGCCGGCGACCATGCATTCCTCCTCTCAAAATTTGCCGGGGAAGTCGAATTAGTTCATTGAAACAACTAGATTATATAACATAATATAATTATTGTCAACCTTTTTCGTAAACTTATTTGCTTATTTTTTATTAACAAAAAATAGCCTTGTTACTTAAAGCAAGGCTATTTTTAAATAATTATTTCTTCTTATTCTTAGCTGTTTTGGCGGTTTTTCCAGTTTTCTTTGTTGTTTTTTTGGTAGTTTTTTTCGCTACTTTTTCTTCATCCTCATGTTTTATATCAGCTGGAACAATTACACCATTTTTATCCGGGCCATTCCATGCTATAAAATCACAAGTTTCAGGATTGTGCTCACAGATGTAATATTTCTTTCCCCTTTTGCTCTTTCTAATATGTATTTCGCCGCCACATTTTGGGCAAGGAACTTCGATCTTTTTTATAATTGGTTTAATATTTCTACACTCAGGGAAACCTGGACAAGCTAAGAACTTTCCAAATCTTCCCAATTTATAAACCATCATTCTTCCACATTTTTCACATTGTACATCTGATACTTCATCTTTTATTTCAATCTTACTTAGTTTTTCTTCTGCTTCTTCTAGATTTTTTTCAAAAGGATCATAAAACTCTTTCATAATATCTTTCCAGTTTATCGTTCCCTCTGCAACATTATCTAGTTTTGCTTCCATTTGTGCAGTAAATTCTTCATCAACTATATTTTTAAAATTATCCGATAATAAAGTATTTACTACTCTACCTAGTTCTGTAGGCTTTAATTGCTTCTTTTCTCTTTCAACATATCTTCTATCTATAATAGTAGTAATTGTTGGAGCATAAGTACTAGGTCTTCCTATTCCTCTTTCTTCCAAAGCTTTAACTAAACTTGCTTCTGTATATCTAGCAGGTGGTTCTGTAAAATGTTGTTCTGGCTTAAGTTCATTAAGATTTAATTTTTGTCCTTCTTTTAAGTCTGGTAAAATTACATCTTTTTCTTCTAATGCTTCATCATTTCCTTCAACATATAAAGCCATAAAACCAGCAAACCTTATTTTTGAACCATTGGCTCTAAACTCGCATTTACCGGCTTCAATATCTACTGCCATAGTATCATAAATTGCTTGTGACATTTGTGATGCTAATAATCTTTCATATATCAATTTATAAAGTTTATATTGATCAGGTGAATACTTTGCTTTTATTTCATCAGGACTTCTATCTATATATGAAGGACGAATTGCTTCGTGCGCATCTTGAGCATCTTTTGAAGCTTTAAAATATCTATTCTCGTAATATTTTTCTCCAAATTGTTTACATACTTGCTCTTTAACAGCACTTCTTGCTTCTTCTGAAATTCTTGTTGAGTCTGTTCTCATGTATGTAATCAAACCGCTTTCGTATAGACCTTGAGCAACAGACATTGTCTTTTTAATCGCAAATCCAAGCTTTCTAGAAGCTTCTTGTTGAAGTGTACTTGTTGTAAATGGTGGAGCAGGATTTCTCTTTTTCTCACCATATTTTATTTCTTTAACTATATAATCTTTTCCATCTAATTCTTTTAAGATTCTATCCATTTCTTCTTGTGAATGGATGTCTATTTTTTTGCCATCGTAATTATTTAATTTTGAAGTAAACTTCTTTTTACTTTCTTTGAATTCTGCATCCAAAGACCAATATTCTTCTGGAATAAATTTTTCAATTTCTTCTTCTCTATCCACTATTATCTTAACTGCAACGCTTTGAACTCTTCCTGCAGATAAGCCTCTTTTAACCTTTTTCCATAGTAGTGGGCTAATTTTATATCCAACAATTCTATCTAATTCTCTTCTTGCTTGTTGAGCATCAATTAAATATTTATCTAGCTTTCTTGGTTCTTTTATAGCTTTTGTGATTCCACTTTTTGTAATTTCATTAAATGTAATTCTACATGAATCATTTTCATCTATACCTAATATATATGCTAAATGCCAAGCTATTGCTTCACCTTCACGATCAGGGTCGGTTGCTAAAAACACTTTATCAACTTTCGAAGCATCTTTTTTTAACTTTTTAATTAATTCTGCTTTTCCTCTAATATTTATATATTCAGGCTCAAAATTCTTTTCTATATTAATACCTAATTTTGATTTTGGTAAATCTCTTACGTGACCTTGAGAAGCCTCAACTTCATAGTCTTTACCCAAAATCTTTTTTATTGTGGTAGCTTTTGCTGGTGACTCTACAATTAATAAATACTTTGGCATTTATATTCTCCTTTAAAGTTTATAGTTACTTCATTTTTAAAAACCTACATATATAATATACAACTTTCTTCTATAATATAAGTACGGTTAACAAGTCAATAATATATCACTACACTCAAACTATTGTAAAGTAAAATATTTTTTTTGGCAAGTTTATAAAAATTTAGATAATAAAAAAGGTGCCTATAAAAGGCACCTATGCTTAGTCAATCCTTCTTTGTAAACTGACTATGTTTTCCCATTTTCCATGCCCACCAAATTCCAAGGACAAAAAGAAAAACAGGATGAATGCTCCAAAGGAGCAAACCAATCAGCAAACAAATAAACATTGAGAAGAATGATCTAAAGAAACCATTCTTCCGATTGATCCAAGCTCCGATGATCATAAGAGTAACCAAGACTAAGGTTACTGCTCCCATAACATCGGAAACTCCTAGCATTTCTTTGGCATTTTCATACATCCGGACGATAAAGTCCCAGGCTGTAGAAAAGAAATTACCAATTGCTAGAATAGTCGCACGTAGGGTTTCCATTAGAAATCCCCCTCCTTTCAATAATTATATAGCGACATATATATTATATCACAAATTATGTTAATCTTCAATATATAAAAAACGAGTAATCCGTTAGGATTACTCGTTTTCTTTACATTATTGTTAAAAAATATTAAACAATTCCGGGGCATTGTAGAGATACCTATAATAATCTCTACACATTCTATCAGTAGAACACTCTTCAATAGCAGTATATACAGAGTTAAGCATCATCTGAGTCCAACGCTTTCTATCTTCAAAAGCAGGAAGTACTCTCTCCTCAAGTGCCCTATAAAGGTACTGAGCATCGATGTTTTTATTATGAGAAACAGTTTCACCAATAGTCCAACCATTAATAGAATAACGGCAGCTTCTATACCACCATCCATCTGCAGTAGAAAGATTAATAACGCCATTAGCTGCAGCTTTCATACCAGAAGTAGAACAAGCTTCAAGCGGAATTTCAGGGTTGCCAAGCCATACGTCACAGCCTTTGGTCATAAGCCCTGCAACTTCCACATCATAGTTCTGAAGAAAAACTACATTATTAGGATATCTTTGAGTCATATTGAAAAGTCTCATCAAGATTTCCTTACTCATGTAGTCTTTCGGATGAGTCTTACCAGAAAAAATAATTTGGAAATTGTGTTCATTAATAAGTTTTTCAAAACGATTCAAATCTTCAAAGATAAGATCTGCACGCTTATAAGCAATTACTCGACGAGCAAAGCCAACGATAATAGAGTTTTCATCAAGCTTAACTCCATTACGCCGCTGAACTTCTTCAACGAGTTTATGCTTGTTCTTAGCATGGGCTTCATAAATCATATCACTAGAGTTTTCTTCATAAGCTTTCTTAATAGCGGGATCCTGCCAGAATTCAATATCGACGCCATTATCGATATACATGATAGGACAGATATTTTCCATGCTATTCCAAAGATTATGTGATGTCTCCTGATGCTTAAATGCAACTGCATTTGCAATCTTGGAAAGACGAAGAGCAGCAACAGTAGAACCGAAGATTTCACCATTGTTGTCACTGCTGCCAATGATTCTAACCTCATCACGAGAAAGTCCAAGGTTAGCTCCCATATCCATAATCATATTAATCGGACGGCTCTTGTTACCAGCCAAAATAGGAGTATGAGTGGTAAATACTGTAATATTGCGAACGCAATGCCAAGCAGTATAAAAATCCATTCCAGTGCTCATAAGCTGAGAAATTACATACATAGGAGCAAAGACTCCATGGCCTTCATTAAGATGAATAATTTCATAATCAAAACCAATTTCACCACAAAGTTTAATAGCGGAAACACCAAGAATAACTTCTTGCATCAAGCGTTGCGCTTCACCATCATAAATGCCAATACCATTTTCACCATAAAGGTTATTTGTGATATTTGCAAACTCCCCGTTTTCGGGAAGGAAAGTGTCCACGCCAAAACAATTTGTAAGTTTCTTATGCCGCCAAATCTTTACTTTGAGTTCACGTCCAATAAGGGGAACAGCGAATGTGATGCCAGTTTCAGTATAGTCATCTTCAAAATTTTGCATAGGATATTCGTCAATAACTCCATTAGGAGTAACAGACTGACGAACATACCCATTTTTGTAAATAGGTGTCACAGCCATAAACGAAGCACCAAGTCGGTCCATAGTACGTGTTGTATCGCCATACAAAGCGCCAAGACCACCGGAATAGTTTCTACCACCCGCAGTAGTCTCCATACAAATAGATAGTACCCGTTTCGTGTTCAACAGTGAAGAACTCATGTTGAACTCCTCCTTTCTTTATTTGTCGCAAATAAACTAACATACAGGCGTATTTTGGTCAAGCTAAATCACAAAAATAAAACATAATTTTAAAAGAGAATAAAAAAGAAGGACAGTTTATCTGTCCTTCATATAAGCACTTTTTATTCTATATTATTCAGCACTCTTTCTAAGTTTACGAAGAGGATTTGGAAGAATTCCTCTAATTTCTGAATCTGTAGAAGAAGTTGTAATTGTAGTATCTTCTTCAGCTTTAGTTGGTGCAAAAGAAGCAAGCTTTTCTGCCACACTCTTGCTTTCTTCAAATTTAACTCTAACCGCATTAGCTTTAGCAAGTTTAATTGTGTCTTTATAAACATCCATAGTTTTCTTAGCTATGATATCCCAATTATATTCAGCAACAACTTTTTCATGTGCATTTTTAGCAATTTGTTTGCACAAATCCTGATTAAATAATACTTCCAAAATTGAATCTGCTAAGCTATTGCAGTTACCAGCATATGACTTCATTCCATCAATTCCATGAGAAACAATTTCATTTAGTCCACCAACATCTGAAACAACAGTTGCTGCACCAGCAAGCATTCCCTCTAGCGCAACAATTCCAAATGGTTCATACAAACTTGGAAATACTGCAACATCTATAGCTTTATACATTTTAGTAATTTGAACATCGTTTAAATAGCCTGTAAAGTATACTCTATTAGATATTCCCAATCTTTCAGCTTGAGCTTTAAGCTCATCTAGACAAGGTCCACGTCCAGCAATAACAAATTTAACATCATTATAGTTTTGTAGAATCTTTGGAGCAGCATCTAAAAGAACTTGAATACCTTTTTCAAAAACAATACGGCCAGCAAAAAATACTATCTTTTCATTATCCGAAGCATAATTTCTTCTAAAATCCCAATCTCTATATTGGTTATCAAATTTATTTATATTTATTCCATTTGGAACGACATGAATATTTTCAAATGGTTTTCCAAATAGATTTTTAATTTCATTCTTCATGTAGTAACTATTACAAATAACATTTGATGCTTCGTATGTTAAAAGCCATTCAACATCATTTACATATCCTTGGTTTTTATCATGGATACCTTTATTTCTACCACTTTCTGTAGCATGAATTGTAGCAACTAATGGTATTTTGTATGCATTCTTAAGAGCTCTTGCTGAATAAGCAACAAGCCAATCGTGAGCATGAATAACATCGAATTTACCAAATCTCTTTATAACATCTGCTGCCTTCTCTATTACGCAAAAATTAAATTGCATAACCCAATCAATTAAGTTATTTGCATTAATTGGATAAGTCTCAATTCTATGAACAAATACTTCTCCATCTTTCTCGAATTCTTTTGTGTTTCCTTCTTTATATGTGATAACATGTACTTCATGACCTTGCTTTGCAAAGACATGTGAAAGATCGTGAACTACTCTTGCAATACCACCAACAATTCTTGGTGGATACTCCCAAGTTAACATCATGATTCTCATATAGTTTTTTGCCTCCCGTTTTATCTTACGTCTACTAACAATTTTTAATTAATTTTTCAAATTATTTCTTTAGTCAAAAATAGCATTTTTAGAAAAAAATTTATTAAAAAATAAGTTAAAAAATTCACCAAAACATCTGCTAAAAATATTGTATACAAACGGCTTTTTAATGTAAACATTTTTATAAAAAATGTCATCATTTTTATTTTAATTTTTTGTCACAGAATTGTTACATTTTTGTGACACATAATAAAAAAATTTTTTCAAAAACTGTTTAAATTTTTAAAAACACAAAAAACTATGTAACCCATATATAAAGCAAACCATATTTTATATTTACAAATCAGTTACAATTTTTAAAAAACATTGATATTCAATATATAGAATAGTAAAATATATGGTATTGAATGGAAGAATGGGTGTTTTTAATATTTTACTTAAGAAAAGGAGGTTAGAAGTGTGCAATTGCTAAAATCAGAGTACTATGAATTACCAGCAAAGTATAATCAAACTGTAATACGATTGCTTGTTCAATCTCCTACCAGAATGTTTGTTTATTGGGAAGTTTCTGATGAAACTATTAAAGAATTCAACAAAAACAACCAAAACTATTCTGATTGTACGGCAGTTCTTCGCGTAACTAACCTTACAAAGAACTATTCTTACAATATACCTGTTAGTCCATTTGCTAACAATTATTACATAGATGTTGAAGATTCAGGTTGTAACTATCAGGTTGAATTGGGAAGAATTTCTAAGAAAAAATTCGTTAACATATATACATCAAATATTGCAACAGTTCCTTCTGATCATCCTGCTTCTTATGATTTATCTAAAGATGGAGTTTTATTTGGCAACTATCTATGTATTGGAAACAAGAAGAGACTTAAAATTTATGGTAACAAAGAGCAGTACTCAAGATTTCAAAATCAAAATCATACTGCTTTTGAAAATAGAAGAAATGGAAGTTCAGAGAATAACTTCCTTGGAAGTTCCGACAATTTTATCGGTTCTTCTGGCAATTCGATGTGCTTTTAAAAGGATGTCCTAAAATAATAAAAAGCTAGGAACATCCTTTTTTTAACAAATGTAGGAGGTCTTTATGGCAAAAGGCTATTTGAATTTTGTTTTGCATGCCCATCTTCCTTACGTAAGACACCCAGAAAGTGAACTATACATGGAAGAGCGTTGGCTTTTTGAAGCAATAACAGAAACATATATACCGCTAATTAAATATTTCCAAAAACTAGTAGATGAACAAATACCATTTAGAATTACTATGAATATTTCTGCTCCTCTTATAACTATGCTTACAGATGATATATTGCAAGAACGTTCACTTAAGTATCTAGTTGAAAGATTATGGCTTGCTCATAAAGAAATTAGAAGAACAAAAGGTCATAACGACTTAAATAACTTAGCAAAGTTTTATTATTATAGATTTGTAGAACAATATAAAATTTTCAAAAGAGAATACAATTGCAATTTAATTACGGCATTTAAAAAATTCCAAGATATGGGTTATTTAGAAATAATTGCATGTCCTGCAACTCATGGATTTTTGCCACTTATAAATATCACGCCAAATGTTTCAAGAGCACAAATTGCAAATGGAATAAAAGTTTATGAAGAAGCATTTGGTAGAAAACCAAATGGAATGTGGCTTTCAGAATGTGCATATATTCCAGAATTAGAAGATGCATTAAATGAGTTTGGCATTAAATATATCTTTTTAGAGACACACGGCATCACAAATGCAAATCCTACTCCAATTTATGGAACTTTGGCACCTATTATTTCGCCAAAAGGAATAGTTGCTTTTGGAAGAGATTTAGAAAGTAGTGAACAAGTGTGGAGTTCAATTACAGGTTATCCTGGACATCCAAACTATAGAGAATTCTATAAAGATATTGGCTATGAAGCAGATTGGGAATATATCAAACCATTTGTCGCAAAATCTGGTCATAGAGTTGATACAGGACTTAAGTATCATAGAATTACTGGAAAAACCGATTTTAAAGATTATTATCATCCAGATTGGGCAAAAGAAATTGCAGAAGAGCAAGCAGATCATTTTATGCATTCTAGAATTAATCAAATAAATAATTCTGCATCTAAAATGGTAATTCCACCTATTATTACAAGCCAATATGATGCTGAGCTATATGGCCATTGGTGGTTTGAAGGTCCATATTGGATTTATATGCTATTTAAAAAAATACATTATAATCAAGATACTTTCGAATTAATCACTCCTTCAGAATATCTTTCAAAATATCCTAATATTCAAGTATCAGAGCCAGCAATTTCTACATGGGGAGCTCATGGCTATTCAGAAGTTTGGATCAACCCTGGTAATGACTATATGTATAGACATCTTCATGCCGCTGCAGAAAGAATGGTTTATTTAGCAAGATGTATTACGAAACCTACTGAAATAGAAAGAAAAGCTTTGAATCAATGTGCAAGAGAACTTCTTCTAGCACAAAGTAGTGACTGGCCATTTATTGTCACTATGAATACTATGGTAGAATATGCTCACAAAAGATTAAAAGATCATATAGGTAGGTTCAATGCACTTGCAGATATGATAGATAAACATGATATAAACGAAGAATATTTAGAAGATATTTCTTATAAAGATAAGATATTTCCAAATATAGATTATTCAATTTATGCAAAATAAAAAGGTGAAGCTTTTATGCTTCACCTTTTTTATTATTTAATTCTGTCTAATTCTTTAAGAATATTTGATAAGTTTCTCTTTGTCTTTCCATCCATTTCCGAAACTTTTGCTTTAAGTTTTTCCAAGTGCAATTGGTCAAGTAATAAAATTGAAGCATCGCACTCATTTCTTTGTGCTAAAGTCATATTATCTCTACCTAAATGGTTTGAAATTTGTCTGATTAAATTTGAATAAACCATTTCAATAACATTAGCTTCAAAACTTTGTCTTTGTTTTTCATCTGTAAAGAAACTATCTGCTGGTAACGATCTAACTCTATAGTAGTTTTCAAGCATCAATTTTTCATAGTATAAAGAAGTCTTTAAAACAATTGCTTGCTCAACATCTTTAATAAGCTTTTGATTTATCTTCTTTTCTAATAGCTCAATACCTTTTTGATTCTTACCCTTTTCACAGATGTAAAGAGCTTTATCAATGTCACCTATTGGTTTATCTAAGAAGTAATCTGTAATAATGATTGCTTTTCTTTGTTGTAATCTACCAAATATTACATCATCGCCTTCAGATGCAGTAATATGCTCAAATATGCTTAGAAGTCTTGCACCAGTCTTATCTTTTGCAATAAGAGTATCTAAATTTTCTCTAATAGTATCTTTCTCTTTTACAATTAATTGTTCTGCTTCTTTATAATCATAAGTTGCAGCACCTTGATTATAAGCAGCATTTGACTTTCTTAACTCATCAATAATTTGAGCGTTTAAGTCATTCAAGCTATCAATAGTTCTCTTTTCTTTAATAGTAAGTTGCATTGCTTTAGCAAGATTCTTAAGGAATGGGTCTTTAAAGTCATATTCCTCTTTTTCTTTAGGCTCTTCTTCCTTAATTTCTAATTTAACAGCAGAATCACTAGATCCAATTATCTCATCTAAAGTCGCATCAAATAGATTCTTATTTTCTTGTCTCTTTAATGCTTCTTTTTCTTCTTCGTTAATTGTATTAGCAAATGGATTTACAAGAACTTCTTCTTTTTCGTCTTCAGCCTCTTCCTCTTTAGCTTTATTTGTATAAATAAGCTTAATTAAGTTTTCACTAGCATTCTCAGAAACAACAATCTGATAAGGCTCTGTCTTCACAATTCTCCAAATCTCATTAGCATTATAAATAACCTTGTTTGTAATCTTTGGAATAAATTTACTACCGATTTGTGCTTGTTGAGTTTCAGCTGCTTTTATTGAATTACCTTCTTCATCAACGAAGTTTAGACTTACTCTTGCTTTTGCTTCTTGGTAAGTAGCAGTAACAATATTATTAATACTACCAACTTTTAAATTAACAGGTTTTACTTCTATTAACTTCCACTTTTTACTATCGCTATCTAGCAAAAATTCATCTGGTGATGGAACATAGTCAGAACCAACCTGCATTGGAATGTGTATTTCTTCTTTAATAACAATTCCATCTACATTGATGTATCTTACAATAACATCTGCTTTTGCAACATCATAAGAATAAATCAATACGTTTTCATTTTCATTATTAAATACTGTAATAATATCTTTCTTAGCATTAACAAGCTCCCACTCATTTCCTTTGCTATCTTTAATAAAGTTTGCAGGTTCAGGAGTATATTTACTACCAACTTGAAGATTAATTTTTTCATCATCTCTGATAGTATTGCCATCCATATCATTATATTTAATAATAACATTGCTATTTACAGGCTCGAACTTAGCAGTAAATTCATTTGGTGTTTTTTCAGCTCCAATAGGTATCTCTTTTATTTCAACAACTTCTGGAGTTATTGATTTTAACCTATATAAAAGTCCATCTTCATTAGTAAAATCTTTATTTAATTCAAGTTTAAATTTGCTTCCTAATTGAGCTTTAATTTTTTGAACAGGAGAAATTTCGTTATCCCACAAATCAATATAATTAACTAAAACTTCAATATCCAATGGAATATATGTAAGTTTTACAAAGTTACTATCATCCTCATCACTTACTTCAAGAGATTCTCTATCTCTTTCACTATATTCCCAAACACAACCATCCTTATCGGTAATAATCGATTCAAACTGAGGTGTATAATGACTACCAATTTGTGCTAATTGTGTTGTATCTTCTTGTATCTTGGCACCAGAAGGATCCAAATATAAGAATGTGATGATACCTTTTGCTTCTTCATAAGCAAGAGCAATCTTATTTTCTTCTGGTTTTTCAGATATAGTAACATCAACTTTTGCTTTTGAGTTAAATGACCATCTATTTCCTAATCTATCAATTACTTTCTTAGGAATATCCTCATGGAATTTACTACCTATTTGTAACTTTTTATTTTCTTGTGGTTTAATTGGATTACCAAGAGAATCTACATACATAATTATTGCATTTACTAATTTTGGTTTATATTTTACATATGTATTGTTCTTCTTCTCATCTTCAACAACTGTTATAGGTTCAACTCTATATTTATTATTAAATATTGAACTATCTCCACTTGTTGCTTGAATCCAATGTCTTCCTTCTGGATCTATAATAACATCTTGAACTTTAACAGTATAAACAGATCCAACTTGTTGCTTAGAGACTACAGCTTCAATCAATTCTTCATCTGGGTTTTCTTCATTTATGAATCTGTCATAAACATTTACCATGTACTCATCATAAATTACTTCAAAAGTATTTTTATCTGCTTCCGGACTAATAGTTACTTCTAATACATTTTTTTCATTTAGTATCCAAGCTAATTTCTTAGAATCCAAAAGTATTTTTTCTGGTTCAATAATATATTTACTTCCAATTTGAAGTTTTTGTATCTTAGTCTCTTTAAGCTTATTGCCTTTATTTGTCTTAAATTCTGTAACTACTGTTATTAATTCTTTATCATAAGTATGATTAATAATATTATCATCAGGGTTAGTTGTTACTTTAATAGATTCTTTTGAAATCTTTTTAAATATCCAATACTTGCCCTCTTCATCAATTACTCGTTTTGTAACATTGCTCGTATAAATGCTTCCAACTTGGATTTCTTCGACTTTATCTGCAATAATCTTTTCTGAATCCACATCTATAAAAACATTCGTAACTGAACCTATCATTGGAACATACTTGATATTAACTTTATTATCTCCATCAATAACTTTTATATCTTCTACTTTGATCTTAGAATATTCCCAAACCTTACCAGATACATCCGTTACATTTGGTACTATTGTTGCAGCAAAAGACATACCAACTTGAACTTGTTCTCTTTTTTGTACAGAAAGTTCTTTGCCATCGTTATCAATATATCTTGTTATAACATCAGCCATTAAAGGTTCATAATATGAAGTGACAATATTATCATCATCATTTTCACTGACAATAATAGAATTAGCAGAGATTTTGGTAATAGCCCATCCCATACCATTATCTTCTATTATCTTTTCATATTCTTTAATAACAACTGTCTTACCTATTTGTTCCTCTTTAACAACATCTTGATGAACTAACTGTCCAAAATTATTCTCATATTTTAATGTTACTTTTGCTAAATCAGGTTCATATTTTAGAGTAATAATGTTTTCTTGTTCATTTTCTTTTGTAATTATGCTCATTGCTGGCTCGCCAACATAAACCCATCTCAACTTATCTTTGTCAAACAAATTATGAACAATATTAGGAACAAAAGCACCACCAAGCTTTGTGGTGATAATTTGATCATCAATAACTGAAACATTATCTTTAATATTTACACATTTAACTATTACTTTAGCTTTGATTTCATCATAAATAAGTGTAAATGTGCTATTTTCTCTAACAAACATAGTTTGAGGTTCACTTCTTAATAAGCCCCATCTTTCGCCATTAGTTGCTGTGACTTTTTCATAATCTGTTGCTTTGTAATTGCCTCCAATTTGTGCTTTAGCGACAATTGGTTCTTTTATTACTTCTCCTCTAACATTCTTAAATATTAAATTAATATCTATAAGTTTCTTATCATAATTAATCTTAAAGATGTTCTCTTCTTTGTTCTTTTTAATTTTGAAACTATTTTTGTTATTTGGTGAAAGAACCCAACCTTTTTGATCTTGAGATGTAAGTGATTTTATCACTTCAGGTTGAACAACAGTTCCAGCTTGAGTTTTCATTACTTTGCTTGGAATAATCTCATTTCCTTCATCATCAACATACAAGAAACATACATCAACAATAAGTGGTTCATATGTATATGAAATTCTGTTTTGAACTTCGCTTTCAGATATAACAATAGATTTTGACTTATCAACACAAGTCCACATTAAACCATTTATATCTTCGATTTCATTTATTGTAGCAGGAGTATATGTAGTACCAATCTGAACTTTCTCAGTTATATCATCTCTAATCCTATCGCCATTTTCATTGACCATAGAAACCATAATCGTACTACAAGTCTTTTCATAAGTAACAGTGATAATATTTTCTTCAGGAATATTAGATACCCTCATTTGTTGCTTATCTACGCCTAATAATCTCCACCATTTACCATATATATCAATATAATCATGTTCATACTTAGGAACAAAGCCTTTACCTATTTGAACTATATCTACAACATCATCTTTTACTTTTACTCCAGCATCATCAATATAAGTAGTAACAACTCTTGTTTTCTTTTCATCATAGTATAGTTCTATAGTATTTAATTCGGTTTCTGAAACAATTATCACACTCTTTGAATCAGTTCCAAATTGCCATAAAAGTCCATTTGCATCCACTAATTCTTGTGGTATTTCTGGTGAATATTCTTTTTTAGCTACAGCAGAAACTTTCTCTTGTGGCTTAATATCTACGCCTTGACGAGTTTTAAACGAAATAAATACATCCGCTTTTATAACATCATAAACAAGAGTGATAATATTAGCACCCTCGTTTTCATTTATAGTAAGTCTACTTGGATTACTTTGATATAAATTCCATTCTGTACCGGTTTTATCAACAAACTTTTTAACAGCTTTCATATCAAAAGATTCACCAACTTGCATGTTCTTAACAACAGGCATCGCAAGTTCAGCACCTTGTTTATTGATATAATTAATTCTAACTGTAGACATCTTCTTAACATATCTTACTTCAACGACGTTCTCATCATTGTTGTTTGATACGCGCACATTAGGAATTTGATTATTTGAAATAACCCATTCTTTTCCTTCTTTATCGTTAATAACAGGAATAATTTCTGGTGTATAAACGCTTCCTACTACAACATCTCTAATAATATTTTCTTTTAAGATCCCTTCATCAGAATTTTTATATCTAACAGTAACATACTTTTCATTAGGATCTCTTGGTTTTGTTGCAATCGTTTGGAAATTCTGATCTTGACCAATTTCATAGAAAGATGTTGAACCATCTCCTTTAGCCAAATCAATTGCTGTTCCATTATACATTTCTGGTTCTCTACCAATGCATTGAAGCTCTGGAAAATAGAACACTACCTCAATGCTTGGAACAGGAAGCATATCTGTACCAATATTATCTACGTCTTTATAAATATATCCCATAAGTTGCGGAATAGAGCGGCTATCTATGATAGTCTCTCTTTTTATAATTGCAGCATTATAGTTTATATTAAAGTCTGCTATAGACTGTTTTCTAATCAAATTACCAGATAAATCGGTATAATTTAATTTATTTCCTATTGTTAAATAAATACCACTTAATTTTTCAACAAATCTATATTTGTATCTTCCGTTTAAGTTATTTTCAATTGAGTTATATAGCAAATTTTCAAATTCACGTCTATTTTTTATAACAGTAAATCTATATCTAAGTGGTTCTATATACTCATAACTTTCTTGTGTGTTTTTTCTAATATAATCAAGTGGTAAAACGATTAATTCTCTATTTAATCTTTTAAAAACAGAAGTTAAATATTGCTTTGAAACAGCATATCCAGCATCAACCGAAAATTTAGAAGATAATTTTTCAACTTCCGCTCTTAATTCTGGGTCATCTTTGTACTCCATCAATTCTTTATATGTTGCTTTATTATAACGTTCAGAAGCAGTAAAAATAGCCAATTCTTCTTGTCCGATATCATTAATTAACCATACATAAGTTGGCTTCGTCAAAGAGAAATCTGGAATATCATTTACCTCTGAAAGAAGCATATATGGATCGTTAGAGATATTTCCTGCTTTAACTCCAGAGCCTTTTAATTTTATTTCAACTGTTTTTTCTACAAACTCAATACGATTAATTCTTCTGTTTATGTATTTATATTTATAGCTTGTGATAACTTCCGCAAACTTGCCAGCATTATCATAAAGCTTAATTCTTGGATTTAGATTTTCTATCAAAATCATGTCTATAACATATTCTGACATCAAAACATATAAGATATCTTTAGCTTTTAAACTAGGTACTCTACCTCCAGCAGTAAGAGCACTAAAATAATCATTTGCTTCACTTTCTCTTTCTTCACCAAAGATTTCTTCATAAGTTTTTCCTAGGTATCTAGAAACGTATTCTTTTGCAGGATTGTATATCAATATATAAATATCAACATTTTCTGTTATCCCAACAATACAAAGTTTTTCTGAAAGTTTGAAATCACATATAAGAATTTGACTTCCAACCATAGAAAACTTCGCAAAAGAATCCACTTTTCCATCTATAACGTATTTATCAACAAATATATGAGAAATGCCTAAATAAAACCTTGGAATATCTGCACATGGTTTATCTATATTAATGACATTTACCTTTTGTTGCAATTCGTTTTCTGTATATTGACTAGCATCAACTGAAATTGGAAATTCACGCATTTTGGTTTCAATAAAACCAGCGCCATAACCAAGTGATACTAATTTACTCTTTAGTACACGCTTTATCATTATATCACCCCATATAATAAGTCACCTTATATTATACAAATATATTATTAAAATTTCAACAAAATAAGGGTTTGTAATTCTTAAATTTATGTTACAAAAAATTAAACTATTTCAATGATTACGCCTGGTTTTTTATTTGACTTTTTTATGTGTTTGAATGATAATATAAGTTGAGTTATTTTAATTAAAAAAATTATTTTTTTAATGTTTTACTAAGGAGGAAGTTTTTTATGTACGTTTTTGGAAAGATAAATGTTAAACCTCAATTGCCTCAAAGGATTGAAGGATTATACGAGTTAGCTAATAACTTATGGTGGTCTTGGAACTCATATGCTCTAAGATTATATGATTATATAAATTCTGATTTATTCAAAAAAGTTAATAAAAACCCTGTTAAATTTTTAGCTGAAGTCAATCAAAAAAGACTATTAGAAGTTGCTGAGGATGAAGAATTCCTTAAAGAATACGATTTAGTAATTGATAATTTCAAAAATTACATGGAAGCTTCTGATACTTATTATTCTAAAACTTATCCCGATTATAAAGATTCAAAAATAGCATATTTTAGTGCTGAATATGGATTAGATGAGATATTACCTATCTATGCAGGTGGTCTTGGAATTTTGTCTGGAGATCACTGTAAATCCGCATCAGATTTAGGTATTCCTTTCTACCCTGTCGGACTATTATATAAAGATGGATATTTTAATCAATTAATAAATAAAGATGGTTCTGAAACATTTGAGTATTCAAAAGCAAATATTGATGATTTACCTATTTTACCTGTTTTAAACGATGATGGAACTAATCTTATTATTTCTGTAGAACTTCCTGGTAGAGTTGTTTATTTAAAAATTTGGAAAATTAACATCGGAAGAATTACACTTCACTTAATGGATAGTGATATAGATACTAATTCAGAAATGGATAGACAGCTAACTTTAAAGCTATATGGTGGAAATCAAGAAACAAGAATAGCTCAAGAAATAATTCTTGGTATTGGTGGAATGAAACTTTTAGACGCATTAAAGGTTAATCCTACAATCTATCACATGAATGAAGGTCATTCATCTTTTGTAGTTTTTGAAGTAATCAAAAAGATAATGAAAGAGAAAAACGTTGCATTTAAAGTAGCTAAAGAAATGGCTTCAAGCTGTACTATTTTTACTACACATACACCTGTTCCAGCAGGAAACGATATATTCCCATTAGATTTAATGGATAGATATTTTGCTTCTTATTCATCAGAACTTGGTATTTCTAGAACAGACTTTTTAATAATGGGCTCTAGAGATAACAATATTCCAGTTAATGGATTTGATATGGCTGTACTTGCATTAAAAGTCGCTGGCAGAAAGAATGGAGTTTCTAAGCTTCATGGTGAAGTATCAAAGAAACTATTCTCTACCCTATGGCCAAACACAGCATTAGAGGAAGTACCAATAACATATGTAACCAATGGTGTTCATACATGTACTTGGCTTGCACCAAACTTAAAAGAATTGTATAACGCTTATATGCGCCCATTCTGGCAAGAAAAAGTTCATGAAAAAGATACTTGGAACGATATAGATTCTATTCCAGATGAAGAACTATGGAAAGTTCATCAAGAACAAAAAGAAAAACTTATTAAAGTAGTTCGTGAAAATGTTAAAGCACAAAAAATTAGAAACAACGAACCAATAGATGAGATAAATGAAGTAGATAATCTTTTAGATCCAAAAGCATTAACACTTGGATTTGCAAGAAGATTTGCAACATATAAAAGAGCTGACTTAATTTTTAGAGATATTGAAAGAATAACTCAAATCTTGAACAATTCTCAAAGACCTGTTCAGATAATATTTGCCGGAAAACCACATCCTGCAGATATTCAAGGACAAGATTTAGTAAAAGAAATATATGAATATTCAAAGATGCCTCAGTTTAAAAACAAAGTGGTTATTCTTGAAAACTATAACATGTATGTTTCAAGATATTTAGTAAGTGGTGTTGACGTATGGCTTAACAATCCTCGTCGTCCTTTAGAAGCATCTGGAACATCTGGTGAAAAGGCCGGTCTAAATGGTGTTATTAATTTTAGCGTATTAGATGGTTGGTGGCTAGAAGGATACGATGGCAAAAACGGATGGGCTATTGGTGATGATACAGAATATACAAATCATGAATTACAAGATAATGCTGATAGCAAGAGTATTTATTCTATTTTAGAAAATGAAATAATGCCTCTATATTATAAAAAGGATGCCAGCGGATTAAACAAAGAGTGGATTAAAATGATGAAGAATTCTATTAAATCAGTTGGCGGAAACTATAACACAGATAGAATGCTTTGCGATTATTTAGAAAGATTATATATTCCTCAACTATCACTTACAAAAGGCGATTACTCTGATAGTAAAAAAGTTGAAGAATTCTATGATTGGAAACAATCAATTTCAGAAGAGTGGTCTAAAGTAACAATTAAGGCTCCTTCTATTGCAAACGAACTTGCAATAAAAGCTGGTGAACAAATTGCACTTACTTGTGTTGCCTCTTTAGGTAGCATAGATCCATCATCAATTTCATGTGAAGTTTTCTTAGGAAAATTCAGAAATGGTGAAAAGCTATTTGACAGTTCGTATAGAGAAATGAATCTTTCAAAAGATTTAGGAAATGGTGATTACGAATATACAACAACGTTAGATATAGATAACGGCGGTAATTATGGATATACATTTAGAATTATGCCAAAGAATGAAATGTTAATTAATAAACAAGATATGTCGCTTGTAAAATGGATTGAAAACTAATAGAAAGGAAATGCGATATGCGTAAGACAAAGATTGTTTGTACATTAGGTCCTGCAGTAGATGACTATCAAAAGCTTGTAGCCCTATGTAAAGCTGGAATGAATGTTGCTAGAATCAACTTTTCACATGGCGATTATGAAGAACAAGCAAAAAGAATTGACCTATTTAAAAAAGTAAGAAATGATTTAGGCCTACCTATTCCACTTATGCTCGATACTAAAGGTCCAGAAATTAGAATTGGAAAGTTTGAAAATGGCGAAATCGAATTAAATAAAGATGATGAATTTACATTAATGCATGATGAGTGCATAGGAGATGAATCAAAAGTATACGTTAATTATGCTGATTTGTACAAAGATGTTGCTATTGGTAGCAGAATCTTAGTTAATGACGGCTTAATCGAATTAGAAGTACTAGAAATTGAAGATAAAAATATCAAATGTCTTGTTAAAAATGGTGGACACCTTTCTAATAGAAAGTCAATCAATGTTCCTGGTTTATCACTTAATTTACCTCTACTTAGTGAAAAAGATCGAAAAGACATTATTTTTGGAATTCAAAATGGATTCGACATTATAGCTGCTTCATTTGTGCGTAAAGCCGATGACATAATCGCAATTCGAGATGTTCTAAGAGATAATAATGCTGAACACATCAAAATAATTTCAAAAATAGAAAATATTGAAGGTGTAGATAATTTTGATAAAATTTTGGAAGTATCTGATGGAATAATGGTTGCACGTGGTGATTTAAGCGTAGAAATTCCAATGGAAAGAGTTCCAATGCTTCAAAAGACATTTATTAAAAAATGTCTAAATAAAGCAAAACAAGTAATAGTAGCAACTCAAATGTTAGAAAGTATGGTTCATAATCCTCGTCCAACCAGAGCAGAAGTAAGTGATGTTGCGAATGCCGTTTTAGATGGAACATCTGCAATTATGCTTTCTGGAGAATCTGCAACAGGTTCTTATCCTACTGAATGTGTAGAAACTATGAGTAGAATTGCAGAAACTATAGAAAAACAAATGGAACATTGGAAAATTTTAAATAGCAAGACTAGAAGTGGTGATTTACAGGGCACTACACCAGATTTGATTGTTGGTCATGCTCTATGTGAGGTTGCAATGCAAACTGAAGCAAATGCAATCTTCTCACTTTCCGCTCATGGAAATACTCCTAAAGCAATATCATCATTTAGACCATATTGTGACATTATAGCTGTTACACCAGATGAAATAACGGCTAGACAAATGAATCTTATTTGGGGCGTTACTCCAATATTTGTAGATAAAGATTATGCTGATGTAATGATATCAAATGGAATTAATATCGCCAAAGATTTAGGACATGTTAAATCAGGAGATTGTGCTGTTATTAGTGGCTCCGATACATATGATTATCATAACAATTCATCATTTAAACAATATAAAACAATTGGTGGTATATGTAGAATATAAAAAAAGACTAGATGCAAATTTTATGCATCTAGTCTTTTTTAGTATCTATACTCATGTGACTCATGAGATTCTGAATAATCGGTCGAACTATTTGTAGATAAAGTTTCTGAATATGATTCTTGAACATCATAATTTTCATAATACTCTTTCTTTTCTGCTACTTTTGTTGTTTTTGTTATTCTTTCATTATTCTTTATATCTTTTGGCTTAGCTCTTTGTTTTAATATATCTATTTTAATAAATCCAAATAGTCCAAATAAGCACATAAAAACTAAACCCAATATAATAAGAATGATCCAAAAAGCAAGATTTAAAGCCCCAACTTCCGATTTTCTTCCTATCACACTTAATGCAATCGCACTAAATGCAAAAAATACAAATCCAACTATTGTTCCAAAAACAAGTCCCTTTTTATTCCTTTTCTTGCTGCCTATATAAGAAGCAATGCTAAAAATCAAAATTATAACAAATATAATAATATTAAATATGTTAGAAAATCCGCTTTCAAATTGCAAAGCAACATTTGGATTAAAAGCCGTGAACGGAGCAGAAAAAAGCTTCGTACAAAAAGAAATAATAAAAAACACTAATACAAATAGTATTAAAACAATACTTGTATAAACATTTCTAGAATAAGTTTTTTCAATCTTTTCTACTACTTTATCAAACACAACGATTCTCTCCTTTTATACATCAACTTTTAATTTCCATGTAATTTTACCATACTGCAATTATTTGTTCAAATCATCAAAACAGCGGTAAAACTTATAAATATGCTTTTGTAATCTAAAATTAATATAACATTTTAAAAAAATACGTTATAATACTATCGAGAGAGTATTAGCTTTTATAAAAGCGAGGTGTAATAGTGAGTATAAATGCCGAAACAATCCCACAAACAATTGAAGAGTTAAAAAAGTGGTATCAATCTCAAGCATTGCCACCAGCCGATGTTACTCGTATGTTTATAGATTGTGATTACGATGGAACATGTGCTTATGGTATATATAAAAAAGAAGCTAACAATGAATTTGTAGTTTATAAAAACAAGCCAGATGGATCAAGGTATGTAAAATATTCTGGAACAGATGAAATTGAGGCAGTTAAGGAGTTTTATTTAAAAATGATAGATGAATTAAGTATCCAAAATAAGATTAATGAAGTGATTGCAGAAGAACAACGAAAAGAAGAACAAGAGCATCTTATGCTTAAATACATGATTAGAGACAAGTACAATACAAATCAAAACACTGGTCTTTTACTCACAGTAGCCATTATTATAATCGTTGTAGTTGCAGGTGTTTTCTATTTGGCAACGTCAAAAAATAGAAGATATAGAGAAAATTATAATTATGCAATCAATTATCTGCAAGAAAAGAAATAATAAAAAGTGCCATATAGCTATGGCACTTTTCTTTTTTATTTTAATCTTTTAATAATCTCTTCTTTAGATATTCCTAACTTTTCCAATTCAATCATTTCTGCTTTTATAGCTTCAATTCTTTCATCTATTTTAGATTTTGTTAATGCTTTTATATTTTCTGTAATAAAAGTTCCTTTTGTAGAAAGAGTGGTAATTACTCCTCTTCTTTCCAATTCATCATATGCTTTCTTCACAGTATTAGGGTTAATTCCTAAATTTAATGCAAGATCTCTTACACTTTCAATCTTTTGTTTTGGCTGATACACACCAAGTGTAACAAAACGTTCAATTTCATTAACAATTTGTTCATATATAGGAGTACGATTTGTATAATCTATAGTTATCATTATTTTCCCACTCCTTTACTGTATATTTTCGTTTAGTTTGAATGATGATTCATTAGGATATATCTTTTCGTTATATGTTTTCGCCATCAATTTATAAAACTCTTCGATATTATTAGTATAGTATAAAAAGGTTTTATTACCATACCCTGACAATACCAAATATGGCTCTTCTCTATTAAATATCGCTTTTTTATCTTTATTAACAAATTCTATTAAATCCTCTTTTGAAATAGCCTCAGTAGCTCTATCAATTACGCCAAATGAAGTTTCAGCATAATCATATGAAATGTCTTTAAATAAGTCAAATTCGCCTTTAAAATCATTATCTCCAGATATTATATCATCATTTGTCGTCTTTGCTTCTTTAATTTTATTTTCATATTTTAATTCTTCAAGATCAGCAAACTTTATATCTGGATTTACTTTAATCATATATGATTGAAGATCATCTTTTTTATAAATATCTAGACTATATATCCCATAAACACTAGTATATGCTTGTTTATTTAGTAAGTCAGCAACTAACTTAGAAGTATTAATTAGACCTATATAAGAATAGTCTGAAGCAATTAATTTATGGTTCTTATAATTTGCAAGTATTAAGGTATAGCCTTCTGTACCGCTCTTAATCATCTCATAATAATTTTTATAAGACATATTGTTTAAATCTTCTCTTAAACTATTTCTAATATTATTTCTATCTTCTCTATTTAAATCTACGCCAATAAGTTGAGGCAATGATTCAATTTCATCATATTGATAAACATTATCTCCATATTTTTTTATAGCTTTTTCTAAAGAACGGCCTATCCATTTATTAACTAAATAATGCGTGCCGTTTTCAAGCTCTATATTTAAATTGCAATTAAAATCAGTATATGAGCTTTCTATATAAGGCGAATAGTTGTGAAACTCACTGCAATCCCTTAGTAAATCTCCAACTAATTCTTCATCATCAATAATTAATCCTAAATCATTATAATAATTGCCATATGTGCGAATAGAGTCAACTTCAACACATTTTACATCTTCTATTTTAATAGACTTTTTAGAAAGAATGTCAAGTTTAGGTATTATAAAATGATACAAAGCAATCATTGTTAAAGTAGATACTAGAAAAAGTGGAATTGTTATTTTTAAGCTAATCTTTTTATTCGTAATTAAATCAAACACATAATAATATGTTGCAAGTACTGCAATAAAGAATAACCATCCAATAGAACTTCTATATGCACCAGTCGAACAGAAAAAAGCAACAAATGGAGCTAATGTTAATAGCTTTATTATCAAATGAATTTTTGTGCTTTCATATGATTCTTCGGCCATTTCAAATCTCTTTCTATTAAATAGTACAAGACCAAGTCCAAAATACACAATACAAAGTCCAACCATTTTGACTATTGACATGCCATTATAGCCAAAATATGTACCTAAAAATAAACTTTCAAAAGCCATAGATGGTGCAGTAAAATTGAAAGGTTCATAAAAATCTATTTCATTATTATCTATATCAACTTTAACTTCGCTTGAGCTAACAATATCAAAATTGCCAATTCTTGAATACAATAATGAAAATGGTACTAAAAATAGTATAAGTAATAAGCTAACTAGTGTTGCAAAAATATTTCCAGAAAAACTAATTGCTAAATTGCATGCTACAAAAACAAATATATATGAAACCGTAAAAAACAAAAAAGTATCAAAAATCACCGAGCTAAATATAATTGCTCCAGATGCAAAAATTGAAAATAATGCGGTAAGAAGAGCGGTAATTATTTGAATTAATACTATTAATAAAATACCACCAATTGTATTTGTTAAAAAAATGGTTTTTCTAGAAAGTGGCATTCCCATAATAAAATCGCAGCTCTTCTTTTTAAATACAAAATTAAAAAGTGAAATACTTAAAACAACTGGTATTATATACATGAATAACATGTTAAATAGTCCAACTTGCCAAAAATCAACTATTCCACTAACCTGGCCAAACAAGGAAAGTCCCAAAAAAGTAAAAACTGGAAGCAATAAAGAAGTTAGAATTATAAGTGCTTTCGATTTTTTAAGATTTTGAACAAAAAACTTAAAATTAAATAACTGTGTTAAACTCATATCCTAACACCTCCATTTGATAGATAAAAATTTCTTCTAGAGTTAATGGTAAAAAATCTAATATAATCGGGTTCATTTCACTTAACTCTTTTTCATATTTTTCCTTATCACCTTTTAATATTAATGTTGCCACGCTTCCACTCTTTTTAAAGCTTAGCACATTAAAGTTTTCAAAATCTTTATCGCTAAATTCTCTAGGAAGAGAAATTTGAATCTTAAACATATTAGTTTTTAAAGAATCAATTTCACTTTCAAACAAAATTCCGCCTTTATATAGAAGTCCAATATTATCACATATATCTTCTAATTCTCTTAGATTATGTGATGTCATAATAATAGTGGTTTCCTTCTTATCCATTTGTTCTGCTATAATCTTTTTTAGATAATTTCTTACCACCGGATCAATACCATCAAATGTTTCGTCAAAAAACATATAATCAGCATTTGTACATATGGCACAAATTAGTGCAGCTTGTCTTTTCATTCCCTTCGAAAAGTTATTAATCTTTTTTTCTAATGGAAGTTTCAATGTTTCAGCAAATTTAATTGCTCTATCGCTTTCAAATTCATTATATACATTAGCATAGAAGTTAATTGTATCTTTAAGAGTATAATTCTTAAAGAAGAATAAATCATCAGGTACAAAAACGAGCTTTTGCATTAATTCTTCTTTATCTTTTATTATCTCTTCATCTAATTCTATCGTGCCTGAATCTTCTTTAAAAATCCCCATAATTATTCTAAGTAATGTGGATTTGCCAGCACCATTTGCACCAATTAGGCCATATATTGAGCCTGTTTTAATATTGCAATTAAGATTTTCTAGCACTTTCTTGTCTCCAAACGATTTACTTAAATCAGTAATTTTGATCATCTTAAGTGCTCCTTTCAAAAAAATATACTTGTACTATTTGTACTAGTACAAGTATATCTGTGATTTATAAATTTGTCAACCAACTATTTTATATTTATCCACCTATCTCAGTAACTTCAATATTTCTAATACTTGGTAATAGTTTGCTATTTTCATATTCTTTTTCATTCATCGTAACCTTATGCTCTTTTATTTTTAATTGATCAACTATTTGGCCATAGTAAACAACTGTGCCTAATGCATGATATCTATTTATTCTTTGATCTAATTGAGGTCTTCTTTCAGCTAGAAGCTTTTCAAAATTCTTATTTGTATTTCTAAGAATATATATTTCGGCAACAGTAAGTTCATTAGATAAGATATCTTCATAGTTTTTATAATATCTAGATTCTAGTTCTTCTACATTTTCAATAAAAGTTTTATCATCTTTCATTTGAGCACTCATCTTAGCATAAGTTATTTTATTTTCTTGTTGCCATTCTCTTATTTTATTAACATATTCTAGTGCTTTTAAAGAACCTGATGTTTTATAAATCATAATTGCTTGTTCTTTATTAATTCCCCAAACATTCATTGTTTTTTCGATAGTAACCTCTTCTTCCTTGCTAAGAACTACTTGCTTAGTCTCTTCTTCTGTATAATCAATTATACTTCCTTCACTAATTAATTTCTCTCTTAACATTCTTAATTTCTCAATATTTTCATTAGATAGATTCGCCATTTTTATTACCTCCCTTACAATTTTTTCGACGATCACAAGATTATTGTAAACCATATTATAAATTATGTAAAATAATAGATAGTTTATTAATATATAAGTTGTACTAATGATTGCAAACACAAAAAAAGTAGCATTAATACGCTACTTTTTCTTTACTATATAGGCTTTATAGCTCCATAGTGTTATATCTATCTTTTCTTGGCATTCTTTGTTGCATCATTTCAGCTTGTGTCTCAATAGCATTTAATCTATCTGCTACCATGCTATTTATTGCATATTGCTCTTCTTCGGTTAGTTGTTTAAAGTAACTCGAGCCTTTTGTTACTGTAAATTTTTCTTTAATTTTTTTCACAGCAACAGATGCATATGCAGCTCCTGTAGCAGCAGCAATTACTCCATATGTAGTCCAGTGACTAGGATCTGGGACTTGGAATAAATAATAAATTGTGGTTCCCAATAATGCTGCACCAGCTGCTTTAGTAATTACTTCATTTGCTTTTTCAACTCTATCTGAAGTAAATGTTGATTTATGAACACTAACTTTTGTTGATTGATCATATCTTTTTAATTTTGCTGCTTTTAAATGTTCATCACCTTTATTTATGCCCATATTTTCTGTAATTACAGCTCTTGTGCGCATAGCTCTATATGTTCTTTCAACCATTCCTCTAATATCTTCAAATGAATACTCATTGTGACCAAAGTCTACTCTTATTTCTTTTGTGATATCAAAAAGCATCTTTTGTAAGTTTTTAATATATGACTCCTCAGATTCATAATAAGGAGAGATAAATCCTTTTAATCTTTGAACTATAAAATTACCTATATCACTTCTATCAATATTTGCCTTTGCTGTTGCAAGAGGCATAGCCATTGATTCAAAATCCAAAATTTTATCTGAAATATAATCATATCTTGATTGAAACTCAAAAAATCTTCTTGGATTATCTAATAATAACCTTGTAGGATAAACCCATCCATTAGGTTGACGTACTTTATTTGTCTCTCTTACAATTTCACTGTTTATTAAGCTTTGCCTCATTTCATCTATATAGCCTGGTATATGTCCACGACCATAAGGATCTTCACAACCAGCAAGTGCTTGAAAAACAGGACTATTTTCATTGAAACTTTCTCTAATACTACCTCCACTTTCGAGTACTTTTCTCATTGTACGAACTACTTTTTTAGATAAAAATTCATCATCATTAATGTCTCTTAAATATGTATTTATAGAAAGTTTTCTAGCACATTTTCTTGCATAGCTTTTTGCAAAAACATCTACCCCAAAGTTTTTACTTGTACAAACTGCTTTTGAAAAAGCATGCTTAATTCCTCTAATTATTCTATCCATAGATGGTTTTGTATGGGCTGTTTGAGACATTAATTTAAGTTTAGTAGTTTTTCCAATATCACCATATTGTGCAATTCTTAATTGATTGTCATTTCTACCAATTGTTTCTTGATGGTATTTTTCAATAGATGCAATAACTTTTAAAACTCGTCTAGCAGCATCTTTTTCCTCATGTTGAATTCTTTCTAAATCACTTACAGAATAATTTGTTAATTCATCATTGCTTCTTAATACCAAATTACGCATATTATAATTTTGAAATAAAATATCAACTGCTTGCTCAACGTATTCATCTATTGTTTGATCTATTGCTTGGATTGGATTAACACCTGGCGGTGTCATAAAATTATTTCTCATACAATTACCCCTTTTAGCTAAAAAGTGTACTTTATTTGATTATAACATAAAAACAAAAAAAGGCCTAATTTAGTTGGCCTTTTTAAATCAATATTAACTTTTTAATCCACCAAGAATAACATCAATATAATCATCATATATTTCTAAACTAGTGGCATTTTTATCTTTCTTGATTCTATAAAGTGCAGTAGAATATACACATCCAAAAATGTAATAAGATAAGCTTTCTGTAGAACAAGGCTTAAACTCTCCATTATTAATGCCATCATTTAAAACTTCTTCAATTTGAGCACAAACTCCATCTACTACTTTTTGACATTTAATTGCTCTCTCGTTTTCTCCTAAACTATTACTAATTACCACAGTAATAAATTCTTCATAAAGAACAACTATTTTAATTAAAATTAAAACTACTGCTTTTAATTTTTCTTCAGCACTTTCACGATGCCTAAACTTAATCTCAAAACTATTTTGTAAAAGTTTAAATCCACTATCTAATAAAGTATCAAAAATTTCTTCTTTTGTTTCAAAATGGTAATATAATGAACCTTTTGCAACACCAGACACTGCTGTTATTTCCTCTATTCCAGCATTATCAAATCCCTTTTCGGCAAACAACTTAATCGCTGTTTTAAATATCCTTCTTTTCGTTTTGTTCATTACCTACTCCATTTCACTTTGCATAAATTATGCTTCTTTTTTATTCTTGATATATTCAACAAGATTTGCAACTGTTGTCAATCCTTCAGCATCCTCATCTGGAATTTTGATATCAAATGCTTCTTCAATCTCCATAACTAATTCAACCAAGTCTAATGAATCTGCCTCTAAATCTTCTTCAAAGCTTGCATCCATTCTAACAGCTGATTCATCAGCACCTAGTTCATTAACTACTATTTGTTTTAATTTTTCAAAAATTTCCTCTTCAGACATATTTAATTCTCCTTTAAAATAAAATATATTTTTCAATATTTTTAACTATTTTATAACATTTTAGTGCAATAATACAATACAATTATTGCTAAACTTTGTCATTTATCATAAAAATATTATTATACATAATAAGTTCAATTTGAGTATTGACACCATATTTTTGGTATATACTTCCTAATTTATATAAAATAAATCTTTTTCCATTTTCTGTATCAATTAACAATTTCACAACTTGAGCAGGTCTTCCATTAATAAGAAAATTATCATTCATATACCCATAAACTGTTGCGGTAATTGGAGTCCCTTTTGACTTTACAGATGTATATTTAACAAGTTGGTTTATTACAAATCCAAGCGCACCAAGAGAAATTACCAAAAAAGGTAGACTCATAAGAACTCCCATTACTGCAAAACCGCTAGCTTCTCCAATTCCACTACTACCCATTCCAAATGTAAAACCAATTGACATTAATGAAGCTATTCCAAAAGCAACTGTAAATATTAAAGGAAATCCCATATTCCAAAAACTTAATCCAGCCGATCTACAATTTAAAATCGGATATTCCATGTTTGCTTGTTCAGTATTAATACCAGTTGCACAATGGCAAAATGGACATATTTCTGAAGTAACAGGTGCACCACAATTTTTACACGTCATACCTGCTTGAACATCATTCATTTCCTATCTCTCCTTATTTAAAATCTAGTAATATTATACCACAATATAAAAAAAAGAAGCTACAAAATGTAGCTTCTTCTCTTTTATAGATTATGAACCTGTAGATTTATAATTTCTAAGCCCTATATTCCATATTCCAATCATAGCTAGTAAAAATGGTAGTACAAGTAATGGTGTTAGTCCGTACCAATGTGGAACATCTTCTTTTCCGCAACAAATAAATAATTGGAAAATAATTGCACATTCCAAATGGAACTATATAAGTAAAAAACTTTCTAAACCAATTTTTGTATATAGATAATGGATAGCTAGATAAATCTCTCCCTCCATCTTGAAGAATATTCATAAGTTCCATACCATCTATTGTCCAAAAGCAAAATGCAGCTTTTAAAATTTGAAGTGCAGCAAAAATAATATTTGACCCAATTAATACCAAAACGAAAACTAATGCTTTGTACAAATTCCATTCAATGTCAACATTTATTAATCCATAGATAATAAGGATTATTGACTCGGTCAGTCTTCCTATCTTATGAACTTGAAAATCTGAGCATGCTACTTGAAATAGAATATTTCTTGGTCTTGTCATCATCTGGTCTAATATCCCACTTTTTACTCTTGTGTAAAGCATATCTAATCCTCTTAAAAACATTTCAACACAAGTATAAGCAAATGTTGCAATTCCTGTAATAAGCATTACTTCTTCTAGTTTCCAACCCCCAACTGCTCCAAATTTTTGAAGAAGAAATACAATTCCAAGAACTGATACCAAAGTCCCCAATGTTGAAGCTATCATTGATAAAAAGAATGAGAGTTTATATTCCATTTCTGATTTTATAAACATCCAAATAAATTTAAAATATAGTCTCATGCTAACCTCCTTGTACAATAAGTTTTTTTGATACTTTTTTCATCATATAATTCCCAAATAATACTAGGGCAAGTATCCAAGCAATTTGTACAAGAACAGTTTGTATTCCTTCAACAGCAGAAATATTTCCAATATACACTCTCATAGGAAGATCCATACATAATCGAAATGGGAAAATATAACATACTGTTTGAATTGCAATTGGCATAAATGCAATTGGAATAATCATACCAGAGAAAAAATCTGCTAAGTTCCCATAGATATTAAAGAGACCTTTGCTCGTGGTAGTATAAAACATAAATGTATGTATTATCATTGCAAGAGCAGTAGAAATTATTAATCCTAGAATCATTGTTATTATAAATAATAATAATCCTTCAATTGAAATAGGACCCTTTAACGAATAATTTTGCGGCAACAAAACAGCAACTATTATTACTGGAATAAATCTTAATACTCCGGCAGATAATCTCTTAGCAATTATTTTTGAAAACCACATCCAATATAGATTTAAAGGCTTAACAAATTCATATGCAACCTGTCCCGATCTTATTGACTCCATTATGTCAGTATCTGTTACCCTGAAAAACAATAATGCAAAAAATGCTTGACCAAGCCATATATAAGATACTAATTCTTGCCAATTCATTGCACTTGGTACACCATTTTTATAAAAAGCTTCATAAATAAATATCATCATTATTCCCCAAAAGAATTGTGTAGCAAGGCCTGCCAAAGCAGAAAAACGATACTGAAGTCCGGGTTGCAAATCGAAGCTTAAAAAAGGATAAATATGGTCTCATAGTTAAATCTCCTTTCAATATTTAATTTTCAATGTACGATTGTAGAGGCGATTATTAATCGCCGTAAATTATCTTTAGTCTTTCGTTAAGAAACTAATTTTAGCTCTTTATACATGTCTGCAATCACTTCATCCGTTGAATTATTCTTTGCATGTGCGTATTTTTCTTTCAGTTTTGAAAGCTTGCCATCAAATAGCTTTTCACCTTTTCCTATTAAGATGATTCTATTCGTTAAGGCTTCTATATCTTGCATATCATGCGTTGTAAGAATAATCGTAGTTCCCCATTCTTTATTGATTTTTTTAACAAAGTCTCTCACTTGAATTTTAGAGACAGCATCTAAACCAATCGTTGGTTCATCTAAAAATAGGATTTTGGGCTTATGAAGTAGTGCGGCTGCTATTTCACATCGCATTCGTTGACCTAAACTTAATTGTCTTGTTGGAATTTTAATTACTGATGCTAAATCTAATGCTTTAATAAGCATAGCTCTTGTGGACTCAAATTCGTCCTTAGGAATTTTGTAGATATCTCGTAAAAGATAAAAAGAATCATCGGGTGGAACATCCCACCATAATTGACTGCGTTGCCCGAATACAACGCCAATATTATTAACATACTCGGTTCGTTCCTTGTAAGGAACTTTGTTATTAATCATCACTTTACCGTGATGATGGAGTAAGTATTCCACACATTATCTTAATTGTTGTGGATTTTCCTGCTCCGTTCGGTCCTATGTAACCGAACAATTTCTCCTTCTTTTATTTTGAAGGAAACATTTTTTAATGCGTGTACTTCTTTGTACCTTCGATGAATAAACGAAAGTAGCACGTCTTTGAAAGTACTTCCACGCTCTGCAACTTTGAATGTCTTTGAGACATTTTCAAGATGAATGAGCATAAAAATAACACCTCCTAGAATTTTCTCGATGCCGAAATCTAAAAAGTGCGACGAACTTGTGACCAACTTTAACATAACGAAAACTGTTTGTAAAGTATTTTTTTAAAAATTTAAAAAAATTGAAATATAAAAAGACAGGGCCAAAAAATAACTAAAATGTTATTTTTTAGACCTGTCTAAAATTCAATCAAAGACTTCTTTTACAATTCTGGAAATATCATCCATCTTTCTTTTGATATCTTCAGCAAGAGCAAATTGGATTTTGGCTCGATTATGATTATCTTCAGAATTAACAATATGAAAGTACACATCACCATTTAGATAATCAGTTAGATACCTAATGCCTAGTTCCAAAGGCAAAATTTGAATAGCAATAGGAATAAGCTCAATTTCTTTTTTAGTTAAAAGATTCGGTGCTCCATCTTTAAATCCTTTCAAAAATTCTCTTACAAGTTCCAGATCAATTAAGGATTTAAAAACATTTCTTTCGTCCTCTGTACTTATATTGGCTCCAGAACGAATTGCATCAGCAATATCATAAAGAACACTGCCTTTCATAACAGTATCCAAATCAATAAGACATCTCGGCGTATTTGTTTTTCGATCAAACAAAACATTATTTAGTTTAGTATCGTTATGAGTCACTCTCATAGGGATATCTCCATGATCAATAGCATCGACTATAACACCATAAAGATCATGATACTTATTTGCAGTACAAATTTCTTCATAAGAATATCCAACTCTTTCAATTGTACCTTTATCGCGATTTCTGTAGCAATAATTAATTGCACTCATTAAAAGATCATTGTAGCGAACTTTTGTATTATGAAAATTCGGAATTGTATCTACTATCCTATTAACATCAAAATCGCTCAACCCTTTAGCAAATACACCAACAGCATAACCCAAATTATACATATCTCTAGGCCTTGTAATAGTTTGAAAAATCTCAGCATGAATAAACTTTGTCATTCGATAATCTTCATAAACATATCCACCACTACAAGCAGGAACAAATTCCAGTGTTTGAATATCCTTCCTTCTTAAGTGTTCAGTAACCAAAAGAGCATTACTCATAACTGCATTAATATCACTAAAAACTTTGGTATTAATTCTTTGAAGCATATAAGAAACCGTGTCATTCTTTTGAGTTACAGTGATTTTAAAAGTAGTATTAATCCGCCCACCGTCGACAGGAATCACATGGGTTATTTCGCCTTCTGCAATTGCAAATTGCCTAGCGATTTTTTTGAGTTGTTGAATATCCATGTACGAAAGTGCCACTTTAATCCCTCCTACTCATAATATCAAGCTTATGCGCAAGTTCAAATGCCAAAAAAGGAATAAGCTTTTTCTGTTCAAATTTTGTAAGACCATTAATACTTCTTGCTTCCCATTCAACAGCATCAAGATTATCTCCTGCATAGAAAAAAGTAAAATGATCAACACCATAAAACTTTGTAACTGCAGAAATGATAGAAGCTTCCATTTCGACGCATACTCCACCATTAGCTTTATAATAATCTCTTTTTTCTTCGGTCTCTCTATAGATAGCATCAGTAGTCCATGTATAACCTTTCGTATGGTTCATCTTAAAAGAATCAAGCACCGCTTCAAATTCTGGAATATACTTAGGATTTAAATCAATAAGCTCACTATCTGGAATATAATGCTGACTAGTTCCTTCATCTCTAAAAGCTTTTGTAGGAATAATGATAGAGCAATCTTCAATATTGCTATCTAATACACCACAATTTCCAAAATAGATAAACTTCTTAGCACCATGCTTTACCAAATCGCCAATATCTCCAGCAATAAGCGGACCGCCAATGCCGGCAATGTAGAAAGTAATAGGAGTACCTTTAAAGTTAATCTTATAAACATCCCTTTCGCAATTTGCAGTATTAATATAACCAATCTGTGTAGGCCTAAGATCAGGATAATAGTCAATAATATACTCAAAAAGATGATGTGAATAAACTCCAACACAAATTTCAGGAATTACAATGTCTTCGGTCTTTTTCCCTGTCCGCGATTTAATTCCACTAGGTGAGATGAGTCCTTGTTGTTCACTGTACCTAATCATAAAATTGCCTCCTTTAAATAAATATATTCATAGGAAAATATATAGTTCTATTAAGTGTTGTGGATTATATCATGGTTTTTGCTATATTTCAATAAGGCAGTATACATAATTTAAAGAATCCTATTAAAATACCGACTAGGAATACTCCTAGTCGGTTTTTCGTTATTTCTTTAATCCATCAACAATTTTGTTATTATATTCTACTAAAATTGTTCCAGGTTCAAATTGTTCACCATTATTTGTCATTCTAACTTTATATTTGATAGAAGCTTTTGTAGCTGAAGGATTCCATTTAGGATCATAAGGATTCCAAAAACTAATAGTTAATTTTTGGCCATCTTGTTTTCTTAAATATCCCCTAGAATTATTATCATATATCATTTCAACAAATGTCATATTATTTGGTATAGCATCCTCAATTATTAGTCCATATTTTTGACCATCATTATATAGTTTCTTGCAATCAACAGTAATAGTGACATCAACTAAATCTCCCAATTTTGGTGATTTTTTACTATATGATTTAGAAATAATATATTCTTTATCTGGAATTGTATCAAAATCAACTGGTTTATATTGCTCTATCATAAAGCTTAAATTATCTGTCATCTTTGTTAATCTTATATCATCTTTTCCAGCAATAAGCTTTCTTGTTAAGCCAACATTTTTAACTTCTACTACTTCATCTACTCCATTAATAATAAGTGTAATTTCACCTTTTTGGAAGTTTTTAGAAAGCATATTTTGAACGTAATATAGTTTTACAAAGTTGTAATTTTCAGGGAGCATATTATCTTGATTTTTTATATATTCATTATACAATTCTTCTGACTCTTCAAGATTTAACTTAATTGCCAATACTACTTTTAGCTCATATTCAATCTCGTTATCAGAATATATTTCATCTTTTACCATATTATAAATTTCTAGTGCATCCTCATAACTTCCCAAATCAGCAAAAGCAAGCGCTAGATAAAGTGCATCTTCAACTTTATAAGATGAAGTATTATTTATCAAATCATTTTTATATTCTCTTAATTTGCCTAAAGAAACAGAGCCCATATTAACTTCAGCCCACGCTCTAGCAAAATCTCCAAGTCTTACTTCTATCTTCTCTAAAGCTTCTTGTGAATCTACTTTTATTGCATGTGTAGAAAGCATTCGTAAGGCTAGTCTAGCATCATCAGAAGAATTCTTCATTACTTTAAATATAAACTTTTCACCCTCATAATAGCTTTTTCTACTATATGCAAATTCATTTCCATCAAAAAGATTTCTAAGAATTCGAGAAGCTTCATCATTTATAATCATAGTATCATTTCTTTCAGGATAAAAAGCAAATAAACTATAAAGAGTAGGAAGAACCTTAGCAACATCCTTATTCATAATTAGTAAATATCCCTTATTTGATACAATTGATATTTTATCATTTATATTCAAAATCAGGTCTTCTCTAATAGTTGCATCAAATAAACTATCGGTTATCTCTATTTCATCTATTAGTATGTCTTTTAATCCTTCACACGTGCCAGTTATTTTTAATTTGTATTTTCCTTTTTCATTAATTGGGTTTTGAATTTTGCAAGATATAACATCTTGTGCTTTTGCACTGACATTTCCTTTTTCTAAAGAATTTCCTTGGCTATCTAATACTTCAACCTCAAAATCAACATCTTTTCCAGCATACAATTTAGAAAAACTCTTTATATCAAATGCAAAATGCTCGCCAACTAAATAACGATTCTTATGATTAACACTCACAAAGAAGTCTTTACTAACCTTAATTTTCTTTTCATCTGAATAAGCTTTAAAATCTTCAGAAATCGCTTGTACTCTTATTGTCCATTCAGTGATATTATCTGGTAATCTGATTTTTATTTCTGCTTCACCATTTTCATTAGTTACAACACTTTCAAAAAATGCAGTTATTTTTAAATCATCACGTGGAATAGCATTTTCGTTCTCATCATCATATCCGCCCATTCTAGAAGACTTAGACATAACAGCTTCTTCTGCCACAGCATCATTCATAATTCCCCTACTTGCAGTTTTTGAATAAGAGGAAATCGAATTGCTTGATGATGAAAAATTATAATTATTTATTAAAGATGATAAAATACTACTTCTAATATTGCCGTTAGCATCTATAAAAGCTGTATCTAAAGCAGATAGATTCACACCTGCTTTTACTCCCTTTCCATTTTTAGACACTTTAATCTTAATTATTGCTTCATCTCGAGGTGAATAAACTTCTTTATCAAAAGAAACATCTACATCTAAAGAAAGTTCTTCATCACACAATCTAATGGTATTGCCATAATATCTGCCATATGAAGCATACGAATAATAGATACTGCTATTAGCCGTTGGTACGTATGCTTTTAAAGTATCATAACATACTGTATATGTAGTAACATTTGCTCCCATTTCTTTTGTAAATGTAAAATGTGGTCTTTCACCTTTATGAGTAATTATCTTATTTCCATCAGCAGATACAAGCAAAGTATAAAATTCAAAGTTAGAATAATCTTTTATCCTCTTACCTTGTTCTCCTTGTAAATTAAAGTATACTTCATCTCCAACTCTTAACTTATCATTTCTTTCATTTACTAATGTATATGTTAAATCAGGAGCAATTATTGGATCCATATATTCTACTTCTTCATATTCAGTTTCATCAAAAATAGTTCTATATGAATATGAATAAATTCGTCCATCATAAGATAATGCCAATTCTTTACCGGTATCTGTAATTAAATATGCATATAACCTGTAATAACAATTTTTATCTAAACTATAATTTTCTAAAACGTATTCTCCCTTGCCATCTTTAATTTCTACATTGAAAGTCTTGTCATATTTATTTTGTGCAACTTCATCATATCTATATTCATCTATCATTTCTTTTAGATATTTATTGTAAGTTTGACCAATTTTAGTTTTAATTGTTTTAAATGCTTTTGCCACAACTTTGATAGAATCGTTTGCTGGAACATTTTTATCTAAAGATAAATATTCATTAAAAGAAATATGATATTTATTTTCATCCAAAATGTACTTTGCAGTACCATCTGCATAGTGCTTATAAGGATAAACAGTAAAGTACACTCTTTGTTGTTCTCCATCAATATATGAATTTAATATGGTTAGTCCAACACTCTCAGATAATATATTAGTTTGTGTTTTAGATAATTTCAAAGGCACCTTAATTACAGCTTCGCCATGTTCGTTTGTGGTTACACTACCATCCACCTTTTGTGAATTCTTGTCATAGTAATAATAATTACTACCTAATGCATATTTAAACTCTAGTTTACTAAGAGGTGTACCGTCATATGTTTCAGCTTTAATATTTACTATTGCTGTTTCTCCATCAAGATACTCAGTGCTTTCTGGCTTGATAGTTACATTGTATTGTTTTAGTTCATAATCTCTAACATTAGCATTTACTGTGCTAATACAATTAGCATATAGTGCTGAAGAATCGACAATATATAACTTTAATTGTATAAAACTTTCTTTATCTACATTATCTAGAGTAAATTCGCCTTCAAATGTACCTACTTCACTTAATTTAAGCGGAATAGAAGCTAATTCATCAGAATAATTAGATATTATTTTTAGAGTAGCATTCTCAACTTTTATCTTTCTGTTTTTTGCATATCCCCAATAATAAATCGTTTCACCTGGTTTATATGAATTTCTATCTATATATATATATCCATTATTGAATTTTGAAAGCGATGTCAATGTGTTGCCTTCATCAAGCCATGACCTAGTTTGCACCGAAATATCACATATATAGTCAACATCACCTGTTCTAAAATCAACATAGTTTGTCTCTTTTTCTAATTCGTTTATTACATTTTTGAAATTTTCAATGTACAAAAATCCATCTTGATCAGTAGAGCCAAGCTTTTTATCATTTACATATACGTCAACGCTATTATTATGACCATCTTTTCCTTTATATAAAATCATAAAGTTGTTATTTGCTAAATTACTTACCGAAGCAGTTGAATTATTTACTTGAAACAAGCAACTTGTAAGATTTGAATTAATGTCTAAAATTGCTAAATAATAGCCTTGCTCAGCAATAGAAAGATTTAAATCAAGTGGTATTGTATTGTAATACCAATATCTCTTTTCTTGTTTTGCTTTTGCATATTCTCCCTCAATTAGGCTTTTTAGATTTTTTTCAAAAACAGTTTTGTAGCTACTACTTTGATAATAATTTTCAAGCTGTTCTAAATAAGTAGTTCTACTAATTGCTTTTATAAACTCATCTTTTGACTTAAGATTTATAATTTTTAGATTAGCATCTTTAACTGTAATTGCTTTATTCAAATTCATGCTCAAATTTAAATCAAATTCCATTTCAGAATTTGGTCTATAATTATTTAATATTGATAAATCCGCATAAATATCTTCTTCGTTACTAATAGTAAATTTAAATGAATAATCATCTTTTAAAACATTACCAAAAGTGTCTCTTAATCCCTTTTTAACAGTCACTGTATAAAGTGATTTAGGATTTAAATGATTTTTACTTTCCAAATGATAACTATATCCATATGATTCTTTCCATTCGCCATCAATTTTAGGAGTTATTTCAACATAATCTTTTAGTTTTGTAGAATCAGATATCTTACCATTAAATCCAATTTCTATTGTACCTGTCTCAGTTATAAATGAATCATTCGAAGGATATGTATTAGTTACTTTAAATATTCTCTCCGTTTGGAAAGCCCACTTTTTAACACCTGAAGTTGTTCTTTCTTCGATGTTATATATTTGATCTTCGTAAAGTCCATTTGCAGTCGTCAATTTATAAAATTTAGGTGTAACTTCTTCAACTTGAAAATCTATTTTTGGCTTAATTCCAAAAACATTTTCAACATATTCTTTTGTAACGTCTTTATCAAACGTTAATTCAAAAGAAGCATTAACTGGAATAATATTATTGCTTTCTTGCTTAGAAACAACTGTTGCATCAGCCATTTTACCAAAAACAATCTTTTCTTTATTGCTCATATATGCCTCCTCTATACTTAGTTGTGCTCCTTCTACTTTGTAATCATAAATTTGTTCTTCTTTTATATTATTACATCCTGCCATAAAAGCTATTCCCAAAATTACTAAACCTTTAATTATATTCATTTTAAACACCTTCCTATGTCAAAATAATTAAACTATTTATTTGACTGGTTATTATGTATTATTGTTCCAATTTATTCTACAGTTACACTTTTAGCTAAGTTTCGAGGTTTATCCACATCAAGTCCCTTAGCGCAGGACATATAATAACCTAATAATTGAAGTGGAATTACAGCAAGTGAAGTAGCAAAATGTGGATCTATTTTAGGTACATATATTGTAAAATTTGCAGTATCTTCGATATTGAAGAAACCTGCCATGGTTAATCCAACTGTATAAGCACCTCTACTTTTAACTTCAACCATATTACTAAGAGTCTTTTCAATTATTTGCGGCTGAGTCAAGATACTTATAACCAAAGTATTATTCTCAATTAAACTTATTGTACCATGCTTTAATTCTCCCGCTGCATAAGCTTCAGAATGGATATAACTAATTTCTTTCATCTTTAAACTACCTTCTAAAGATATTGCATAGTCGATTCCTCTACCAATGAAAAATGCATCTTTTATACTTGAAAACTTCGAAGCAAACCATTGTATTCTTTCTTTATCATCTAGTATTTTTTGAATTTTATCTGGAATTGATTTTATTTCTCCAATTAATTCTATGTATTTTTCACCATCTATTATTTGTCTTAATTTACCAAATTCAATTGCTAAACAATAAATTGCAATTAGTTGTGTACTATAGGCCTTAGTCGTCGCTACTGCAATTTCTGGACCAGCAAGTGTATACAATACATTATCTGCTTCTCTTGCAATTGAGCTTCCTACTACATTAACAATACCAAGCGTTTTAGCTCCTTTTTCTTTTGCTAGCCTTAAAGCGGCTAAACTATCTGCAGTTTCACCAGATTGGCTAATTACTACAACCAAATCTTTTTTATCTATTATCGGATTTCTGTATCTAAACTCAGAAGCAAGTTCTACTCTTGATGGAATTCTTGCAAAATCTTCGATTAAATATTGTCCTACAACGCCAACATGATAAGCACTACCACATGCAACAAAAATAATTTGATTAATATCTTCCATCACTTCTTTAGTTAAGCCAACGTTAGCTAAATCAATTCTATCTTCCTTTATAATACTATTAATAGTATCTGAAATAACTTTTGGCTGTTCATGAATCTCTTTCATCATGAAGTGTTCATATCCGCCTTTTTCTGCACTTTGCGGATCAATAGTTACTTTAACAGGTTCTTTTTGAACAACATCTCCATTTAAATCATAAAAAGTTACTTTTCCACATTCGACACAAGCAAGTTCTAAATTATCCACATAATAAACATTGTTTGTATATTTTAGAATTGCCGGAACGTCAGATGCAACAAATGATTCATCATTATTTACACCAATTATTATCGGACTATCTTTTCTTGCAACATAAATTTTTCCAGGATAATCCTTAAATAATACTTCTAAAGCATAAGAACCTCTAATTCTAACTAAAGAACGATTAATAGCATCAACTGGACCTATCTTATATTTTTTTAAATAATAATCTATTAGATTAATCGCTACTTCAGTATCAGTTTGAGAGAAAAACTTGTATCCATTCTTTATAAGTTTTTCTCTTAATTCTTGATAATTTTCTATTATGCCATTATGAACTCCAATAACACTATTGTCATTACTATTATGTGGATGAGCATTTTCTTCAGATGGCTCACCATGTGTAGCCCATCTAGTATGGCCTATACCAATCTTTCCATGAACTAAATTTCCGTTTTCTGTTTTTTCTTTTAATATATCTAATCTGCCTTTTGCTTTAATGACATTAACTATATTATTTTCATCTTCAACTGCTATGCCTGCAGAATCGTATCCTCTATATTCAAGTTTTGTAAGCCCCTCTAAAAGTATAGGTGCCGCTTCTTTTTTTCCATTATATCCTACAATACCACACATAAATTAACCTCCATATGGTTTAAAAAACTATGCTCCATGGTTTTCTTTTATAACATCTGCCACTTGATTTGCGTATTTATCGCAAATTTCTTTTTCCTTTGCTTCAGTAAGCACTCTTATAATTGGTTCTGTACCGGATTTTCTAAGTATTATTCTTCCTCCAATTTTTTCAAGTTCTGCTTCTGCATTTTTATATGCTACTTTAATTTTTTCATCATTAATAGCTTCGTTTTTATCATTCACTCTCACATTAATTAAAGTTTGTGGATATATTTCCAAACCATCTGATAATTCACTAAACTTTTTCTTTTCAGCTATCATTATTTCCATTAGTTTAATTGAAGTTAATATTCCATCACCTGTTGTAGCAAGTTTAGAAAAAATGATATGGCCTGAATCTTCACCGCCTAATGATAAATTAGACTTTTTTAATTCTTCCCATACGTATTTATCTCCAACATTTGTTGCAACAGTTTTAATTCCTTCTCTTTCTAAAGACTTTGAAAGACCTAAATTAGCCATAATCGTAACAACAACTGTATCGTATAAAAGAGCATCGTGTTTTTTTAGATATTTTCCAGCCATATATAAAATATTATTTCCATTAATAACATTTCCTTTTTCATCTACAGCAAAACATCTATCAGCATCGCCATCATATGCAAAGCCAACATCTAAATTATTTTCAATGACATATTTTTGAAGTCCTTCTATATGAGTAGATCCTGCATTATTATTAATATTTGTTCCATTAGGCTCAGCATTTATTACAAATGTCGTAGCGCCTAGAGCATCAAAAACTGCTTTTGCAATGTTCCAAGAAGCACCATTAGCACAGTCTAATGCAATTTTGTAACCTTTGAAAGAATAAATTCCATTTGAAATTAAATAAGCTATATATCTATTTCTTCCAGAAATATAGTCTACCGTAGCACCTATTTTTTCTTCTACTGCAAACGGAATAGAATCATAATTCTTTCCAAATATTTCGACTTCATTTAATCTATCATCCAAGTATGCTTCACAAAGATCACATACTGTTTCTTCCATTTTTTCACCTTTTGAGTTTATTAATTTAATACCATTATCATAATAAGGATTGTGGCTTGCAGAAACCATTATTCCACAGTCAAATTCATCAACTCTAGTTATATATGCAACTGATGGTGTTGTAGTAACATGAAGCATATAAGCATCTGCACCAGAAGAAACCAAACCGGCTATTAAAGAATACTCAAACATATAACTAGAACGTCTGGTATCTTTACCAATTACAATTCTAGGCTTAGTATTAATTTCTTTTTCTGCTTCTTTCTTTAAGCCAAAATACCATCCTAAAAATCTACCAATTTTGTAAGCATGATCTGATGTAAGCCTTACATTTGCTTCTCCTCTAAATCCATCTGTTTCAAAATATTTACCCATAAACATTCCTTTCTCACATATAAAAAATATGTGACAAAAATAACTTATTGCCACAACCAAAATCGCTAAAATATATAATAAAATTTTATCATATTGATACATCAAAATAAACAATAAATAATGTCTTGATTTCTTATGTAAAGCATTCTAAAATATTGAAAAAAACAACTGAAAGTGCTAAAATTTCACTTGTACTTAAATATTCGGGTGTCGCCAAGTGGTAAGGCATCAGACTCTGACTCTGACAGTACGTGGGTTCGAATCCTACCACCCGAGCCATCGAAAAAATCCCCTTAAAAGGGGATTTTTTTATTACTTTGATTAAAAAAGATTCGAACCCACATATAAGACAACGAGCAAAGCGATGTTGGATTTGGGTGCGCATTGCGAAGCAATCTGCGACAGAAAGGAGCATATCCTACCACCCGAGCCATCAAAAAAGCATCATTACTAATGGTGCTTTTTTACTTGAAATTTTTATAAATTCGTGGTATCTTATCACATAACCCAAGGTATTAAATTAACCTTTTTATTAAGGAGGTAAAAAAGATGGCCTTTGTTGCAACTCGGTATGCTATGGAAAATGTTTTGAAAATTGGCTATCCTTGTAGTTGCCATGTTAGTCCTTTTGAATCAGAGTCTTATACTATCAATCTTGCAAAAAATGATCCTGTTAGCGACTCTCGCATAACACATATTACTGCTGCTTGCAGTAATTGTCGTTTGCAAAAAACTTTTGAAGTTACTGACCGTTGGCTTACTGAATATGATTTTAAAGATTTGATGTAAATTTTTAATAAAACAAAAAACACTAGCTTTTGCTAGTGTTTTTATTTGTTATTTATTATCCTCTATAATTTGGATTTTCTGGTGTATCCCAACCTGTTGGCCATTGTGTTGATGGTTGTTCTGGTGTCGTTGTTGTTGGTTGCTCAGGAGTTACTGTAGTAGTTGTTTCAACTACTGGGTCTGGTGTAACTGGTTCTACTGGTTTGACAACTTTCTTTGTTCCAACTTTAATAATCTTATCTGTTGGGCTATATGTATCTTTAGAAATTAATGTTCTCTTAATCTCTTTTCCGCTCGCATCTTTATATACTTTATAACCTTCAGAAACGTATCCTGTAACTGGGTTTTGACTTACAACTTGTTTTCCTTCTTCTAAAGTAGGATCATTTCTTGTGATAGTTGTAGGAGCTTTCTTAGAAAGTACCTTAGATACTAGTTCAATCTTTGGCTCATCGTCTTCTTTCTTGCCATAAATTGTTACTATACATACTCCACCTTTTGCAGATGCAACTATCTTAATAGGAGTTTCTCTATTATTCTTGAACTTGAAATCTATTGAACCCCAAGCAACAGTAGCATCAAAGCTTGGATCTACATATTCTGGATAGAACATATGATTTTTTCTTTCAACTACTTCTAAATCTGCAAGTAAAACTGAATTATATAATGTAGAAGAAACTTGGCAAATTCCTCCGCCCATTCCATCTACTACTTCGCCACCTGAATAAACGTGAGCTTCTTTATATCCATTTTTAGCTGTTCTTTCACCTAATGTGTCATTATATGAAAATACTTCGCCTGGAACAAGAATCTTATTATTGATGCTATTAGCAGCAATATTTAAATTTGAAGATCTGTTTAAATTACTTGCATTAAATAGTGTCTTAAATCTTCCAAGTTCATCTTTAAATAAGATATCATTTAAATTTTCAGTTGTTATTTCTGGATTTTCTTTCTTAAGTGCTATTGTCATTTCTTCATCTGCCTTAAGCACTTTATATTTTGCATAAGCTTCGTTTTTATCAAAGCTAATACCTACTTGCTCAGGTGTATATTTTCCGCCCTCTTCATATGAAGCATTTTTCTTTGGCACATAAGTTCTTGTATAAAGTTCTTCAAAATCAATATCTTTTGCAGCTTCAACCTCTGCTTTAACTTCAATTGCACCTTCTAATTCATCTGATCCAGCAGCTTCTTTTATACTATTATAAAGTTGGCTATATAATGGAGTAATACCATCATGACCTTTTGTAACTTTAATTTCAGTATTATCTTCATTTATTTCATATTTAGCATCTACAGCTTGAGTACCAGAAGCAGCTATAAGCTTATCTACATATGTTTCTAATTGTTCTTCATTTACAGTATAATCTGCATCTAAATTTGCAATTTCTTGTCCAAAAATACTCTTTAAATATGAAATTGCTGATTGGAAAAAGCCTTCTTCTTTTCCAACTTTATATGCTTTTTCTACAAGTTCATTTGATGCAACTTTAAGCTCAATATCTTTTCCAAAGAATTGATTTGTGCTTCCATCATAAGAAATTGTGAAAGCCTTTCTATCTAATTCTTGTTGATACTCAGAAAGCTTTTCTAAAGCTCTTTCTTTTGACATATCATCTATTGAAACAGAAATGTTGCTTACATTTACGCCTTTTAAAATTTTATCGCTATTGCTAGCAGCAAATGAAAATGCGATAAATCCAACAACGCATAATAACAATAGTAGCACAATTACTACTATTGCAGCTTTTTTTCCATTTCCACTTGAACGTAATAATTTACTCATTTAACTTCAACCTCTTTTTCTAAAGTCAGTCTATATCCTTTGATATTTTAGCACAACTCTACATAAAAGGCAACATAATTAGTGTTTATTTTATTATACGATACTTGTTATTTTTTCCTCGTTTTTATATAATTATAGTATGATTTTAAAGCAAAAAAGGAGTTGGGTTATGAACATTAACGACTCGGTTTATTTTGATGGTGATACTCTTGTAGCCAACAAGTCTTCAAGAGTTATATATAGCGGTTCCCTTTGTGAAGGAGAGCCTGAAGAAATATATATGCATTATGGCTATGGCCTTTTATGGGAAAAACTATCTGAAATTAAGCTTTTAAAAGGACTTACAGGCTACGAAGCCGATATCACATTTACTGAATTTGGTGATGTTTATTTTTGCTTTAGAAGCTCTAACGGTAAATGGGATAATAATAAAGGTCAAAACTTCTCTGCAGCAATTGAGAAAGAAGAGCTAATTTTAGCCCCTATTGAGCCTAATTATCTACCTGTACCGAAATTAAAAAAGAGCTATTTAATCAAAAAGAAGATAAAAGTAGCTTTTTATCGAACAATTTCACTTATAGCAAAGCTATTTTCAGGTGATATTTTAAAGAAAAGACACAAGAATTCTTTATAGGAAACGGAGATTAATTATATATGAATACAAATAAAACTGTATTAATAACTGGAGGATCTAGAGGAATTGGTAAAGCCATGGTATATGCTTTTGCAAAAGCAGGCTATAATGTTATGCTAAACTTTAATCGCTCTGAATCTTCTGCAAATGAAATTGCAAAAGAATTTGAAAATGTAAAAATATATGGTGCAAATGTAGCAGATCAACAAAGTGTTATTAATATGGTAAATTATACTTATGAAGTGTTTGGAAATATTGATATTTTAATAAATAATGCCGGTATTTCTTATACTGGATTATTGCAAGATATGTCAATCGATGAATGGAACAACTTAATGAGTGTAAATCTAACCGGACCATACAATCTTTGTAAAGCCGTTCTTCCAAGAATGATTGCCAATAAATCAGGAAAGATAATCAATATTTCTTCTGTATGGGGTATTACTGGAGCTTCTTGTGAAGCAGCTTATTCTGCATCAAAAGCTGGAGTTATTGGTTTAACAAAAGCTTTAGCCAAAGAAGTTGGTCCAAGTAATATAAAAGTTAATTGCATAGCTCCAGGAATAGTTATGACAGATATGATTTCAGATTATTCAATGGAAGAATTAAACGCAATTACAGATGAAATTCCTTTAGGAAAAATCGGATCAACTGAAGATATTGCAAAGACGGCATTATTTTTAGCTTCTGATGATGCAGATTATATAACAGGACAAGTTATTTCACCTAATGGAGGTTGGGTAATATAAAAAGTGGCGACCATAAGGTCGCCACTTTATTTTATAATAAATGCTTATATACTTCCGACTTAGTAATCCCTTTTTCTTTAGCAACTTTTTTCATTGCATCTTTTTTATCTAAACCTTCAGATAAATATTTTTTCATCAAGTCTTCGATAGATTCTTGGGAAATATTAGCTTTTTCATCTATAGTTTTTCCTTCAACCAAAACTACAAATTCTCCTTTTATTTCTTTTTCTTCATAATAAGCTTTTGCTTCTTTTAAAGTCATCCTTAAATATTCTTCATGGATCTTTGTTAATTCTCGTGCAAAAACCACTTTTCTATCATCACCAAAGGCATCTAATAAATCGTCCACTGTATATTTTAGCTTATGAGGTGCTTCATAAAAAATCATTGTCCTAGTTTCTTCTTTTAATGATGCTAGTCTTTCTCTTCTACCTCTTTTATTCATAGGTAAAAAACCTTCAAATACAAATCTTGTAGTATCAAAACCAGAACATATAAGTCCTTGAATAAAAGCAACAGCCCCTGGAATAGGAACTATTTGAATTTTATTATCTATACAAGCTTTTACTAGGTCTTCGCCAGGATCAGATATGCCAGGCGTACCAGCATCCGAAACTAGAGCTAAATTTTTCCCCTCTTCTAACAAAGATATAACATAGTCTAATTTAACCCCTTCGTTATGCCTATAAAAGCTTATTAATTTTTTAGAAATCTCAAAATGATTTAAAAGCTTTAATGTCTTTCTAGTATCTTCAGCTAATATGATATCAACTTCTTTTAAAACATTTAAAGCTCTTAATGTTATATCTTCAAGATTTCCTATTGGTGTAGCTACCAAATATAATATGCCTTTTTCCATATAAATAACACCTCAACAAAAATACGGCGGCCTTTGGCCGCCTCTTATTTAAAACTACTCTGCTCTTGGAGCACCTACTGGACAAACTCCAGCGCATGTTCCACACTCAATGCATTGAGCAGGATCAATTTCGTATTTTGTATCTCCTTCTTTGATGCAAGAAACTGGGCAATTAGCTGCACAAGCTCCGCATTTGATACATCCTTCTGTTATTTCATATGCCATTATTTTCACCTCCTAATAGTGATCTAAATATATAACAAATTAAATATCATCTGTACGTTTAAAGCCTTCTTCAAGTGATTTTAGTTCTCTCTCGTCAACACCATCTTCTGCTTTAACATCTTTTCTCTTTGTATTTTTAATTATTTCAATATCTTCAAATTTATAAGATTTTCTAATTGTAGTATCATCTTTTTCCATTTTAACAGAAATAATTTCTTTTAAAACTTGAACATCATCCACAACGCCTTCACCATCAGGAGTCTTAACCGTAGCGCCAACGTTTGGAAGCCTAGAAAGCTTTTCTTCATAAACATCTTGCTCATGTTTTAAGCAACACATAAGCCTTCCGCAAACCCCTGAAATCTTTGTTGGATTTAGAGAAAGTCCTTGTTCTTTTGCCATTTTTATAGATACAGGATTTAAATCAGATAAGTGATTGACACAGCAAAGTTCTCTTCCACACATACCATATCCGCCAAGCATTTTAACTTCATCTCTAACTCCAATTTGACGAAGTTCAATTCTTGTCTTATATATAGCCGCCAAGTCCTTTACTAAATCTCTAAAATCTATTCTTGTATCTGCAGTAAAATAAAAAAGCAATTTGCTAGAATCAAATGTGTATTCAACATCAATCAATTTCATATTTAATCCATGTTCTGCAATTTTTTCTTCACAAACTTTAAAAGCTTCTTGTGCTTTCTTTTCATTTTCTCTAAATAAATCTTCATCTTGCTTTGTAGCAGGTCTAATTACTTGTTTTAATGAAGCAACTATTTTCTCTTCATCCATAAGTCTGTTTGATACCGCAATTTCACCAAGTTCTAGTCCTCTTGCAGTTTCAACTATAACGTTTCTACCTTTATCTAGCTTAAATCCAGCAGGATCAAAGAAATATATTTTTCCGAGTTTTTTAAATCTAACTCCAACTATTTCTTGCACTAGGATTTCTCCTTTCAAATCTATTTTTTGTTATTTATTTCCCAAAGTCTTATAGCTAAGTAATCAAGCGAATCTTCAAAATTTATATTTCTTTTTATATTGCTTCTTACTTCTTCTATAAGTTCAATTTGTTTTATTCTCTTTTGTGAATCTTTTAATAAATTGTTTCCAATTTTTATTATTAATAAATCTAATATGTCATCAATATCTTCTTTAATTGTTTTATTCTTTTTTAAACTAACAATTGCTCTATTTTGTTCTAGAAGATCATTGCCATCAATTATACCTTCCAAAAGAGCTATGCTTTCTGCATAATTAGAGTTTTTTAATTTTAAGTATTTACCAGCACTTCCATTAGAAAAATCTAACATTTCTTTGGTAATGTTTTCTTCTGGAAAAACTCTTTGTAGTTCCTCATCAGTCAATTTTTTAAAATTAAAAATTGTACATCTAGACTTAATAGTAACAAGGATTTTTTCTTTGTTTGAAGTTACTAAGATGATTGTTGCATAAGCAGGTGGCTCTTCTAGTATTTTTAAAAGAGCGTTTTGTGCAGATTCATTCATAGTATCTGCATTATTAATAATAAATGCTCTTCTTTCAGAAATTGTTGGCTTAAGCATGATATTCTCACTAAGTGCTCTTATAACATCTACTTTAATTAATCCATTTTCTGGCTCTATTATAGAAACATCTAGTGAAGCTCCAATTTCTTTTGAAAATTCTTTTGCAAGAAGAAATTTTCCAACTCCTTCTGGGCCAAAAAACATATATGCATGTCCAATATTTCCAGATGAAATAATACTATTTAATTCAGAAACTACTTGATTATTTCCAATAAAACTAATCAATACTATACTCCTAAAATTTAAATTCCGCCGCTATTTGCTTTCTTGTTATATTCTTTAACTTCATCTATTGTCATATCACTTTTTGTGATTGAGCCAAATTTATTAAGTGGCCAAATTCTACCAACAACTCTACCTTCAATCTTTTCTAGAGGAATACATCCCAACTCTCTGCAGTCTCTAGAATGAGATCTATTATCTCCCATTGCAAAAACATATCCTTCTGGAACAACAAATTCACTCGGCATTTGAGAATCATAATAACCATTTGATATATAAGTTTCTACACCATCAATCAAATAATCCGATTCATCTAATAATTCGCCGTTAATATAAACTTCACCATTTTCAAGTTTTACAGTATCTCCTGGCAACCCAATAATTCTCTTAATATAACTAATTTTGCCAAATTCCATAACGTTGTATACAAGCCAGTCTAGTCCTGTGTGCTCATCATAATGTGCTATTACTTGGCCATTACCTTCTAAATACATAGGAGCTTCCAACGTTACTATATCGCCTCTATTTAGCTCAAGTTTAAAAGTACGAACAAGCCTATTTACAAACACTCTTTCACCATCAAAAATAGTAGGGTACATAGAGCTTTGTTTAACTAAAGTAGGTGTAAATAAAAAGTACTTAATTGTAATTGCAAGAGTAAATGCAACTACTAAACAAAGAATCCATTCCATTATTTCTCTTATAGCAGATTTCTTTTCTGGCTCCGATTTTTCATTTTCTTCTTTACTATCTTTTTCTTTTTTAGTTTCTTGAGTTTTGCTTTCTGTAGTTTCTTCCTTTGCTTCCTCAGTTTTAACTTCCTCTAATTTAGTTTCGTTAACATCAGCTTTAATTTCTTCTTTTACTTCTTTTACTTCTTTTTCTATATTTTCACTATTATTTTTGCTCGCTTTTTTGTTTTTATTTTGTTTACTCATTATTTGTAGGTAGCCTTATTTAATAAAGCTCCTCCTCCTTTTTAAAAATTTGTAAAGCTAAGTAATTATACCCCAAAAACTAGATTATTTCAAGCTTTCTTCCTCTTTTGGTTCTTCGTTTTTATCGCTTTTTACAGGTACTTTTATGATAACTTCTGTACCTTTTCCAACCTCACTTTTCATATCGATGCTACCACCATTTCCTTCTATAACCTCTTTTGCGATTGGAAGGCCTAGTCCTGTTCCACCCATTTCTCTAGAACGTGCTTTATCTACTCTATAAAATCTTTCAAATACTCTTGGAACATCCTTTTCAGGAATACCAATTCCGTTATCTATAACCTTAATATATGCATCATCATGCACATATCCAACATATACTTTAATGTTTCCACCTTCAGGAGTGTATTTGATACTATTAGTTAAAATATTTGTAATAACTTGTTCAATTCCATCTCTATCTGCAAATACCATAGGAACATCTGTCATAACATAACAATCTAGCACTTGATTTTTTTCTTCTGCTTGTATCATATGTTTTTCACAAATTTGTTTAGTAAGTTCTGGCAAATCAAATTCAACTTTGTTCCATTTAATCTTTTTGTAATCAAACCTAGAAAGTTGTAATAAGTTTTCAACCAACCTTTTCATTCTATTAGATTCACTTAATATTACATCTAAGAAGTGTTTTTTAGTTTCCAAATCTTTTTTAGCATTTTCATCGTTACGTGCATCTGCATCAATTTCTTCGTCTTCTATATCGTCAAGCAAAGTCTCAGTATATCCTTTAATTGATGTAAGTGGTGTTTTTAACTCATGAGAAACATTAGAAACAAATTCTTTTCTCATTTCATCTAATTTAACTTGCTTTGTTGTATCGTGCACAACGGCGACTAGTCCACCTAGGTTATCTTGTTCATTTCTAAATGTTGCAAAGAAAATATTTACGAATCTATCATTTAACTTAACCATTTGTTCTGTAGTGGTCCAGTCATCTAAATACATGATTTTTTCCATATTTATATCTATTTGAATCTTCTTAAATATATCTTCAAATAGAACTTCATCCTCGATATGTAACATCTTTTTAGCAGCAGGGTTTGCGTGAATTAGCTCTCCAGAAGTATTGAAAGCCAAAACGCCATCACTTAAATGTAAAAGAATGGCTTCTAACTTATTCTTTTCATTCGATAATTCACTTAAATTACTTTTAATCTCTCTAATCATTAGATTGAAAGAATCTACTAACCTATTTACTTCGTATTCTGATTTTTGAGAATCATCCAAAACAATTTCATCAATATCATCACCAGCAGCAATTAACTGTGCCTTTTTACGAATAAATTCAATAGGTTTTGTTACATTAGAAGCAAGCATTGCAGATATAACAATTGTCATTATAGAAATAACAATTACACTCGCAATATAAAAGATTGAAATCTCTTTTAATTGATTATTTATATATGTTTTATCTTGCTCGATAATAATTGTATTTATTATATCTTTTGTTTCTATATCTCTAACAAAATAGATAAAATAATACTTATTTGTACGAGAATCATTTATTAGTTGATAATCACTAGAATCTTCAGCAAAGCTTTTAATCTGGCTAAAAATCTCTGCATCTATTCCATCTTCTCTACTAGAAAAAAGTAAATTGAAGTTTTCATCATAAATACTTCCATCTCTTAAGTTGTTATTTATAGAAAAGTAAATATTAAAATCTTCTATCAATTTTTCAATATTTGCATTATCTTGTTTGATACTCTTTTTATCATCTGGTCTATTAGGGTTATCTATGTTATTAACTCTAATTCCAAATCCAGAGATGGTATTTAACATCTCTTCCACAAAGCCTCTATAATACACTTGTTCCATTTTCAAAATAGAAAAGAATGCCGAAAAAAGAATAACTAGCAAAATAAAAACAAACATAACTAAAATCATTTTTGTTTGTAAACTTTTTATCATATATGAACTCCAATAAAATAATTTTTCAAATATAAAGCCCTGAAAAATATAATTTCCAGGGCTTATAATAAGCTATTTAAATTAGTTGTTTTCTTGGCCATTGAAATAATAACCGATTCCACGTTTTGTAGCCAAGAACTCTGGAACGCTAGGATTTGGTTCAATTTTTTCACGAATTCTTCTCACAGTAACATCGACTGTACGAACATCACCAAAATATTCATAACCCCAAACTTTTTCTAGAAGTTCTTCTCTAGAAAATACTTGGCCTCTTTGAGTAGCTAAGAACTTAAGAAGTTCAAATTCTCTTAAAGTAAGATCAACATTTTTCTCATTAACTTTTACTTCGTATTTATCTACATCAAGTGATAAAGCACCAAATTTAATTTCTGGTGTACCATTGCCTTGATTGTTTCCAATATATTTTTCAGTTTTACGAAGATTTGCTTTAACTCTAGCAATAACTTCTCTTACACTGAAAGGTTTTGTAATATAGTCATCTGCACCAAGCTCTAAACCAATAATTTTATCAACAACATCTTCTTTTGCTGTAACCATAAGTATTGGTACGCTAGAATTTTGTCTAATTTCTTTGCATACTGAGAAACCATCTTTTTTAGGAAGCATAACATCTAGAAGTATAAGATCTGGCTTTTCGTTTTTAGCAACTTCAACCGCCTGTTCTCCATCATAAGCTTGGCATGTAGCGTATCCTTCTTTAACCAAGTTATGGTTTAATATATCTACAATGTTTCTTTCATCATCTACGATTAAAACTTTCTTACTCATTTTTTTTACTTCCTCCTTACGGACAACTATACATTAGTACTATTTAATTATCTATTAACGAAATTGAAATGTCAATGTTATAAATGAAATATTTTTCTATAAAACAAGTTAAGAAATTGTCATAATTTTAACATAAAAATAGGCGAATTATGACCACTAAAAACTATAAAAAATTGTCTCTAAAATGTAAAAAATATTATAACTAAAAAACACAAAAAATAATAAAGAAACATAATAAAAAAAGAGCAAAGTTTTTAAACTTTGCTCTTCTTAAACAATAATTATTAAATACTTGCATTATCTGCAGAAGCCAATGTTTGAGGATCTATTGTAGCTCCATCATATCTAATTTCTAGGTGGCAGTGAGGTCCTGTTGAATTACCTGTGCTACCAACATAAGCTATAACATCACCTTTTTTAACTGTATCTCCAACATCGCAAGCAAATCTACTACAATGTGCATAGTATGTCTCAAATCCGCCAGCATGTTGAATCTTAACTAAATAACCATAATTGCCTTTCCACTCTGCACATGTAACAACACCATCTTCAATTGCATGAATTGGTGTACCTAGTGGAGCCGCATAGTCGCAACCTGTATGATATCCACTTCTTCTCCAACCATAACGAGAAGTAATAACGAAGCTAGAAACAGGTAAACTAAAATGCAAATCTGCATCTGAAGACTTAAGTGCATCAAGAATGGCTTGAGGAACTGTCTTCGAAGAAGTATAAGTTTGTACCTTCTTAACTATTGCTTCATTCTCCTTCTTAATAGGAGCAATGATATCATTAGCAGCAACTTGTATATCTTTTACTGCATCATATTCTTTTTTATATTGTTCAGAAATCTTTACACTAGCCTTTTTAGTGTATTTCTTTTGTGCATCATTAACCTTATCAACGATAGATTGTGCATCTGCTAAAGACTCAACCAAGCATACATCTTCATCATTTACATTTACAGCATAAACTCTGTAGTAAACATCACAAGACTCTTTAATGCCTAATAGAATCTCTTCATCTTTAGTTTCAACATCTTTCTTAACAAGCTCAAATTCATAATCTGGCCTGCTATTTAGTAGAATGTAACCAACTTTCTCGCTATCGCCTTGTTGAAGGTACTCTTCTATACTGCGTTGTAGTTGCACCTTACTATTAACATAGCCCTTAAATTCGCCATCGATTTGCACTGAATATACTGGTTTGTATGATGCTAATACGATTGCAACAATAGCTATGCTACTAATAAGCGCTGTAAGAACCACTTTGCCGAAGATTCCTGCACTCAGTCTAGCCTTATTAGAAACTCTAACCAAAATTTCATCTCCTTTAAACTATATGCTGTTTACAAACCATCATAATTTTACTATACGATATTTTTAAAAACAAGTTTTTTTATCAAAAAGTCAAATTAAAAAAGAACTTTTGTTCTCGTGCTTACTAACATTTCGCTAAAAATAAAGTAAAATCAGTGCTTTACATATGTTGATAACTTTATGTTACGTTTACATTAATATTGTGTTACGTAACCTGTTTGTAATATAAAATGCCATTTTTTGTATTATTTTATTTTAGTTTGTTAAGAACTAAAATGTGGAAAGTAACATCAGAATCTGAAAAGAGTGGTATGACACTTTCTGCAGAAAATGAACAATACATGTTAAACGTTAAATTCCCAGACTATGCATATCTTGATGATGTATATGTATATGATGTTAATGTATCAGATAAAGAAGACGTTACTCTTCAATTAGCTGAATATGACACAGATAATGGACTAGAACCACTAGATGTTAAAGGTCAAGCTTATGGTATTGACTTA